>NZ_JAIVFR010000123.1 GCF_020829685.1 Nostoc sp. CHAB 5715
CCTGCACCAGCTCATCGGCGACCGCCACGACGCGCATCCTCGCCGCCATCGCGTCAAGCAGGAGCGTCCGCTGCTCGCCGAGAGACTGCACCACCGCCAGCACGTCGGCCTGCACCAGCAGATCCCGCCGGGCCTCAAGGTTCGGGATCGCCGTCATCGCCCCGCCGATGCCCAGCTCCGCCGCCCAGCGGAAAACCGGCACCTTCTCCGCCGCCGCCCGATCGCCTTTACATTCCCTTTACCCCCAAATTCTGCGACAAAACGCCCTCCGGGTTTTAGGGATTTATGTATGGAGGCGATCGCGCTATCTGCTTGTTTCACCCAATGTAATACAGCGTTGGAAAACACAGCATCCAATGGCTTATCTACTTGAAAGTTCCTAGCATCAGCAACATCAAAGCGGATATGGGGATAGTTTTGTCTGGCCTTTTCTATCATCGCGGGTGCATGATCAACTCCCATTACTTCAGCACCAGCTTGGGCAATTTTTTCTGTGAGTTGTCCAGTACCACAACCGAGATCCAAAATGGATTCTCCTGGTTGAGGGTTGAGTAATTGTAATAAGTCTTCGCCATACTGCCATACGAAAGCGTGTTTATCTTCATAAAGGGAAGTGTCCCAATTATTGCTTGTCGAAATATTATTCATAAATAACTATGGTGGTTTTTAATTCAATGTAATAAAACCTTCTTCTTGTGGTGGTTAGATTCCTGAGTTCTTTAAGAAGCCGGGAATCTAACAAAGGATATAGCAGTTCTCGTTTGGATGCAACACACTGAAGCTAGCCCTTTCTGCAATACTGCCAACACCTGTTGCATATTTCCCGCAACTAATGCTGATACATCAAGCCACAATCCCGGAAACACTTGACTTTGAATTATCCCTGACGCATTTGGTATCAGTGCTACGTATTCACCATTTTGCAAACTGAACCAACTAACAGTCCGCTCAAAAACCTGCCAAACAATATATTCCTGAATTCCATTGCGGCGATAGGCACGTTTTTTATCATACAAATCTTTGCTAGCACTACTGGCGGCAACTTCTGCGACTAATTCTGGCGCACCTTCTACGTATCCATCAGTACTCAGATGAGATGATCCGCCACACGCTGCATCAATTAACAAAATGGCATCAGGTTGGGGTTCATTATCTAAATCTAGCCGCACAGTTGGATTATCGCCCAATCTGACACCAGGTGTGGCTACTTTATAATTTCCCAGCCAAATCATTAAATTACCATGCGGTTCGGCGTGTGGTTCAAAACGCAAAGGTGATGCCACGTAAACGACTCCTTCAATCAATTCAGCTTTCTTGAGGTTGGGCATGGCATTGTAGCGACGCTCAAACTCTGGACGGGTGAGGCGATCGCCACTCTCAAGAGGCGGAATGTAGGAGGGAGAATCGGTTGGAGTCGGCTGTTGTGGAGAGGCGTTGACCACGATCACAGGCAGTAGAGGTGGTTAAATTGATTGTATCGTAGTGCATTAAACGAAACAGAGGTAGCAGTAAGCTGTTACGCATTTAATTTGTACATTTACCTGATGACTGATGATTGATGACTGTTAACCGTCAACAGTTAATATCATGTCCGATAAATTACTTGTGATAAGTCAAAAGCGAGTGGAACGAAGTGAAACGAAGCAATCACAACGTCTGGAGCGATTGCTTCACTCCGTACCCTTCGGGAACGCTAAGAGCGAACGCAATTGACTTGTGTTTAACCAGACGTGATATAACGACCCAATAGAGTGTTTATATACTTTAGACGCGCATCAGCTTACTACGTTTCTACATTGTTTTTTGGTGCTACGTCTCTGTAAACATCGCTCAAATTTAAACATTAGTTGTCAAAGTTTGAACGTTTGCAGCTCATGTTCTTCCATATATAAGAAACGCTTAAGCATTTGCTGCAAATGTATAATTAGTTGTTGCAAATGCTTAATACTTTGCAACAAACACTCTTCCATGTATAAGAAAGGCTTAAGCATTTGCAGCAAATGTATAATTAGTTGTTGCAAATGCTTAATACTTTGCAACAAACACTCTTCCATGTATAAGAAACGTTTAAGCATTTGCTGCAATCATTGTAATGAACTTATAAATCTATTTATCAAGAAAGACTCCAGCACTGAGGGCAGAAGGCACTTATAGATTTATTCATACTTCTTTCCTCCAGCAACAACTGCCCGACGATCGCGGACTCGCTAACGCTGCGCTATCTGCCTCCTGCCTTCTTTGTAAGTTATATCAAACTCTTTTTAGGAGATATTACAGCTATTTTCAGGTAAATAGACCACGCGGTAGGGGTTTAGCATTGTTCATTAGTGTCAACTTAACGTAAAAGCCATGTCCCGCAAGGAACTGAAGTTCCTTGGCTAATAGCTTAAGTCATCTTTTGATGACTAAATAATCCGAAAAATTTTTAGTCTACTTTAGTAGACTTTAGCTAGGAGCCGCTGAAATTCATTTCTGGGCGGGCGTGTCAGCCAACAGATAAGCGATTTTTAGCTTAAGTTGACACCAATGAGCATTGCGCTTTACCCCTACGATAGATGTGGTTCAAATACATGAAAACTGCTGTAAGTCGCATATTGCGTACATCTATGTTTTCTTTAGATAAGTGCAAAAAGGACATAAACTTTTTGATGGTAAAGCGAAGCACAAGAGGTAGTTATGGCTAAATTTCTGTTTGTAACCGACTTAGATGACACGCTTGTATATCGCACAGTGGGAGATGACAGTGCTTTAGCAGAACTAAATCAACTGCTAAGTCAACATCGCCAAGAATACGGTACAAAAATTGTCTATTCTACTGGGCGATCGCCTGTACTTTATCAAGAACTCCAAGCTCAAAAAAATCTTTTGCAACCCGATGCCCTCGTCCTGGCTGTGGGTACAGAAATTTACCTCAATGGTACTGATACTCCAGACTCACATTGGTCAGAAATCCTCTCTCCAGGATGGGAACGGGAAACTGTATTATCTATTACCCAGAAATACCGTAAGTTAGTTCGGCAACCAGATTCAGAACAGCGTCCCTTCAAAGTGAGCTTTTTCCTAGAACAAGAAGCATCTGCGAATGTTCTACCACAACTTGAAGCAGAGTTGCAGAAAAATAAATTAAATGTAAAGTTAATTTACAGTAGCGGTATTGACCTTGACATTGTACCCCATAGCAGCGATAAAGGTCAGGCAATGCAGTTTTTGCGCCAAAAGTGGAAATTTGCAGCAGAACAAACAGTTGTCTGTGGTGATTCAGGTAATGATATTGCTTTATTTTCTGTAGGCAACGAACGGGGAATCATTGTAGGGAATGCCCGAAAAGAGTTACTCCAGTGGCACAATGAGCATCCTGCTGAACACCGCTACCTGGCTTCATGTTTTTGTGCAGGTGGAATTATTGAAGGATTAAAATATTTTGGTTTCTTGTAATGATTAGTTATCTAAAAGGTATAGTCGCTGGTATCCAAACAATTGGCGCTAATCGCGTGATTCTGACTCTAGAAGTCAATGGCTTGGGGTATGATTTGCAAGTTCCTCAACGGTTAGCAAACCAGTTACCAGAGTCGGGAGGAGTAACGCAAATTTTTACCCATTTCCAAATTCGTGAAGAAGTGCCGTTACTTTATGGCTTTGCTTCGCCAGCCGAACGCGATTTATTTCGCCACTTGCTGACTGTTACCGGTATTGGTGCAGCCTTAGCGATCGCCCTCTTAGACACTCTGGAACTACCAGATTTAGTCCAAGCAATTATCGCTGGCAATACACAAATATTAATTCAGGCTCCCGGTGTCGGTAAAAAAATCGCCGAACGCATCTGTTTGGAACTAAAAAGCAAATTAGTCGAGTGGCGCAAATCAGCCGGGTTCTTCGTCGCCACAGGTGGCCCAGCACCGGGAATTCTCGAAGAGGTGCAAATGACCCTCTTCGCCTTGGGATATACTGCCCATGAAGTCAGTCACGCCCTCCATGTGGTAAGTGAAGACATCGGACTACCCAAAGATGCCTACGTTGAAGATTGGATTAAACAAGCGATCGCTCATCTCAGCAGCGAACAAGTTTAATTGTCATTAGTCATTAGTCATTAGTCATTAGTCATTTGTCATTAGTCATTTGTCATTAGTCATTTGTCATTAGTCATTCTCTCCCTCATCCCCCTCATCCCCCTCATCCCCCTCATCCCCCTCATCCCCCCATGCCCACCAACCCTTATGCCTGGCTAGAACAGTCTTTAGCAACAATTCATCGGGCTGACTGGTATCGTTCAGTACAAACAATCCACGGTCGCCCGGGTGCAATGGTGGTTTTAGCTGGGCAAGAGGTAATTAATTTTGCCAGCAATGACTATTTAGGATTGACTGGGGATGAGCGGTTAATGGCAGCCGCAACAACTGCGATCGCAGAATTTGGAACTGGTAGCACTGGTTCTAGATTACTCAGTGGGCATCGAGAATTACACAGAGAATTAGAAAAGGCGATCGCATCTATTAAACAAACAGAAGATGCTTTGGTATTTAGTTCCGGGTATCTAGCTAATTTGGGTGTAATTACCGCCCTTGTTGGCAAGCGTGATTTAATTTTATCTGACCAGTACAATCATTCCAGTCTGAAAAATGGAGCGATTCTCAGTGGTGCAGTATTTGTGGAATACTCGCACTGTGATATCGCAGTATTAAAAACTCAGTTGAGTCAACAGCGACAAAACTACCGACGCTGTTTGATTCTTACTGATAGCGTCTTCAGCATGGATGGCGATTTATGTCCGTTGCCAGCACTGTTAGAACTCGCTGATGAATTTAATTGTATGCTGCTAGTTGATGAAGCTCATGCTACTGGGGTACTAGGAAAAACTGGCGCTGGGTGTGTGGAACATTTTGGATGTACGGGAAACCCGTTAATTCAAGTTGGGACTTTGAGTAAAGCTTTGGGTAGTTTAGGTGGGTATGTAGCAGGAAGTAGCGCCCTAATTGACTTTTTGCAAAACCGCGCACCCACTTGGATTTACACAACTGGGCTTTCACCTGCTGATACAGCTGCGGCTTTAGCAGCAATCAAGATAGTCCAACAAGAACCGCAACGCCGTACCCAATTGTGGCAAAATGTACATTACTTGAAAAATTTGCTGCAACAACAATTACCTAATTTAAAATTATTACCTTCGGAATCACCTATATTATGTTTTCAATTGCCCAGTGCAACAGATGCCCTAAAAGCTGGAAAACAGTTAAAAGATGCTGGCATTTTTGCCCCAGCAATTCGTCCTCCCACAGTACCCACAAGTCGGATCAGAATATCTTTAATGGCAACTCATCAAGCAGCACATATTGAAAAATTGGTAGCAGTCCTGAAGGATGCCAAGATAATTCATAATTAATAATTTAGTACACCGCGTAATTAACCTCTGACAAAAGAAGTTTTCTAAATAAACAAAAATCTATCTTGAGATAAATTCCTAAAATTTGCAAACTAACTTAGGGTGTATAAAGCCTTTGCAATAAGTATTGGTTATTTCAAAAGATTTTCATGCCCTATATTCGTTATTCCCAGTTACTGCGTTATGGCATTGTTGTATTAATTGTCGCACTTGCATTAGTGCTGATGTTGATGCTAGACCCTTGGTTA
This sequence comes from Nostoc sp. CHAB 5715, assembly GCF_020829685.1. Lineage (GTDB taxonomy): Bacteria > Cyanobacteriota > Cyanobacteriia > Cyanobacteriales > Nostocaceae > Nostoc. Next base: position 5,626 of record NZ_JAIVFR010000123.1, read on the forward strand.
AGCATGAGTGGAACTCCTTTCTTGCTGTTTTTTAGCGCTGTAATGGTGAGTGCTTGGTATGGTGGTTTGAAGTCAGGGCTGTTAGCAACCGGCTTGTCTGCGTTACTAAGCGGCTACTTCTTTCTCCCCCCAGCTTATGATCTGAGTTTTTACTTATCCAATTTTTTGCGAATTGGGTTGTTTGCATTACAAGGATTGCTATTTAGTATCTTATGTGAGGCATTAAGGACTGCTAAAAGCCGGGCTGATGAAAATCTCCAAAAGTTGAGAGTTAATGAGGAGCGATTTAGATTAGCCTTAAGTAGTTCAGATATCGTGGTCTTTCAGTACGATCGCAATTTACAATATCAGTGGATTCATAATCCTCAAGGTATAGACACTGCTGAGGAAATGCTGGGTAAATCTGATGATGAAAAACTCCACCCACAAGGGGATGGAGTTTTTGGGCATGGGGAATCGGGCATGGGGCATGGGGAAGAAGTTACCAATGCCCAATGCCCAATGCCCAAAGCGGCGGGGCGGCTATCCCTCTCCACCCACAAGGGGATGGAGTTTCCCGCCGCTTTCGATGAAAGGACTTTGGCTTGAAAACAACCAATTGCAATTACGCACAGATATTCCCATTCCTGAACCACCACAGGGAGAAGTCTTGGTGCGCGTCTTGCGTGCAGGTATCTGTAACACTGACTTGGAACTGCTCAGAGGCTACTATCCCTACACTGGTATTTTAGGTCATGAATTTGTCGGTGTTGTCGTACAAGGGCCAGAACACCTAGTTAACCAACGCGTCGTTGGGGAAATCAACGCTGTTTGTGGGCATTGTCGGTTTTGTCGTAGTAAACAACCAACTCACTGCGAAAATCGCACAGTTCTAGGTATTGTCAACCGGAATGGAGCCTTTAGTGAATATCTCTGTTTGCCGATAGAGAACTTACATTTAGTACCTGATAATGTGCCAACAGAAGTAGCAACATTTACTGAACCTATAGCAGCAGCTTTGGAAATTCAGCAGCAAGTGTCATTGCATCCAAATGATCGGGTGCTAGTAGTTGGAGATGGTAAACTAGGGCAGTTAGTAGCCCAGACACTTGCTCTAACTGGCTGTGAACTCTTAGCTGTGGGTCGTCATCGAGACAAACTCGCTAATTTAGAGGCACGGGGGATAAAAACGAGTCTAGCCGACACTGTTACAGACCGATATTTTGATATCTCAGTAGAATGTACTGGCAACCCAGAAGGATTTGCGATCGCCCGTCGCGCCCTACGTCCCCGTGGTACGCTTGTACTGAAAAGTACTTATTCTGGCAAGCTCAACCTAGATGCTTCCTCGTTAGTAGTAGATGAAATCACCCTTATCGGCTCCCGTTGCGGCCCCTTTCCCCTAGCCCTCCAGCTACTAGCCGCAGGACAAGTTGACGTGCAACCTCTCATTCAGGCTTCATACCCTCTCATTGAAGGGCTTGCGGCTTTTGAACACGCTCAGAGTCGCGGTGTTTTAAAGATATTGTTAGAGATTGGTCAATAGTGATTGGGCATTGGGCATTGGGCATTGGGCATAGTTATTCTTCTCTACTCCTCTGCTTCCCCCACTCCCCACTCCCCACTCCCCACTCCCCACTCCCCACTCCCCACTCCCCACTCCCCACTCCCCACTCCCTAACTAATACAGATAAGGATTCGTCTTCGGTTGATAGTCCAAACAATCGATCGCTTCTTCTGTATTGGCAATAGACGGGCGTACAGTACATTTAAGGCGGTAATTGTCGGTAAAAAATTGGCAACCACTACAGGGAATTTGATGCATTTGCTTGGCTGTAGTCACACTATCTCGCGCCGCCATCCAGAGACTCAAAACAGCGAGAATAGTCACAGTCCAAGCAACGACAAAGCAAATGGGGACTAACAAAGGTTGAATTCCATGAATGAGGAAAGATATCAGTTCCAACACAGCATTTCCTGATACAAATTAGGAGCTAGAAGTATATTAACTCCTAACTCCTACTTCCTAACTTCTTACTATGGAAGTATAATTCAAACCCCAGCATGACCCAGCGCTAAACCAGTAACGAGCATTCCTAGAACAAGGAACGGTTGGGCGCTGGCTTGGTACTTAACATCATTCTTCACGGGGTCACGCAAGAAATACATATCCTGTAAGGTGATTTGCGGAATGATTAACAGTATTAGTATTGTTGCATACAAATTCTCATGGATGCTGACGAGATAAGCTGCTATCAATCCTTGAAATACATCAATCGTTACTACACAAATCCATGCCGCAGTAGTGATGCCAAACATTACGGGTAGTGAATTTAATCCTAGCTGGCGATCGCCTTCTACACTCTTAAAATCATTAACAATGGCAATACCCAATCCAGCCAAGCTGTAGAACATTGTCAAAATCACGATTGTGGAATTGAGATCGCCAAACAAAGCGTGTCCTGTAGACCAAGGTAGGGTAATATAACTTGCACCCAAAGCGTAGCTACCTAGCCAACCGTTTTGCTTGAGTTTCAGGGGAGGTGCAGAATAAATGTAGGCGATGAAAGAACCGATAATCGCGATCGCTGTAATTGTCGGGAATTCATGACCAGACCACACATCCAGCGCAAATGCCAAAGCAATGCCAGCAATTAGTAATACCCAAATCTGAATAATTACCTGGGGTAGGGGAATTGCCCCAGAGGGAATCGGGCGATAGGGTTCATTGATGGCATCGATTTCGCGATCGTAGTAGTCATTGAGGATTTGAGTGTAACCTGTCATCAATGGCCCAGCCAGCAGCATACAGGTTGCTACCTTCAACACATTTTCCAGTGTCCAAGTATAGTTACCAGAAGAAGCCGCACCACAGACTACGCCCCAAATTAGGGGAATCCAGGTAATCGGCTTCATTAGCTGCAAACGAATTTTCCAAATTGAAGTTTCCCCAGACGCTGCACCTTTCATCCCCAGCAGTTGCCTAGTTTTTGCACTGCGATCGGCAGATGCGTTTGCTTGCTCATTGGAATTATTTGCCACTGAGTCTAGTGCCTCAGCTGGGTTAGGGTCTGGGGTAATGGGAGTTGATTCTGACATAATTTTTACTAATTAATTGGGCATTGGGCATTGGGAATTGGGCATTGGGCATCGGGAATTGGGAATTGGGCATTGGGCATTAGTTATTTTTTATCTGCTTCCCCTGCTTCCCCTGCTTCCCCTGCTCCCTTATCCCCCATTCCCCACTCCCAATTCCCCACTCCCCATTCTCATTACTTAAAACGAAATTATCAAATAATTATTTTGAAACTTTGCTCCAGCAACGGGTCTGCCACTCAGAGCCGGGGGTAAAGGTATATTCCGTCGCTGGTCTCCGGCTTCTACCGTGACTTCTGGCCCATATTGGGTAAGCTTGACTTGCTTTTTGTCAAAACCTGGCAAGAATAGGCGTACTTGACGATTGTGAGTGTCTATTTCAATTGGTTTGGGAGCCTGTAGAGCTTGTGCTTCAAAGCTAGGTAGAGCGTCTATCAGTGGTTGCCAGTCACCTGTTGGCGAGTCGGGAACAACGCTCACAGGTAGGGGAATAAATTCCTCCGATAGGTTGACATTTGTCTGAGTAGATAGAAGCAAAACACCACCGACAGTTAAACCAATTTGTTGAGCACTACCCCACAAATAACGAGCATTTGCTACCTCAATGGGATCTCCTGTGGTAACTAAGAAAGCAGCAAGACGCTTGGGATCAGCAAGAGCGGCTCTCCCCTTTTCTAAGAAATTATTGACTTGGTTAGTAGGCCCTGCAAAGTTATCTGCTGTCCAGTTGACATTGAAAAAGCTGCTAATGAGCGGCTGAATCAAGGGCGATTCAGTAATCGTTTTCCCCAAATCGGAGTTGACAAACAATTGCCGAAATCGCCGGATATACCAACTGAGAGATTCTGGCAAACCCAACATTCGCAATGTTAAAGAGTCACCCGTGCCATCGTAGACGATCGCATCATATTTGCCACTGGCATCATATTCGCGGATAGCATTGAGTGCGAGGGCGTTGTCCATGCCTGGTAAGACTACCAGTTCTTGACCAAAAACCTCTTTGAATATGGGCGTGCGGAGATATTGCGCCTCAAGTTTCTTCACTTCGTCCCAGTTGCGTTCTAGTAGTACAGATGCTTGAAACTGGACTACTTGCAAATTGGGAGCGATTTCCTGGGGATCGGCAGCAATGGGAGTACCGAGCAGAATTGACAATGTTGGTTCTGCTTGTCCTGCTAGGAGTACGCGCTTGCCTTGACTTGCCAATAATTTGGCGGCGGCGATCGCAATTTTGGTACGAGCGGTGCCGCCTTTGCCCAAAAATGTCAATATTAGAGCCATTATTTGATTCCTATTTTCACCGCCGATCTTTTCAACTCCAACTTAGCACTCAACAAAGAATTTCAGCCTGTGCAATAAATTTCAGATACCAAGAAAAACCCGGTTCTGAGTTCTTTACAACTACACAGGTTTGATTTCATCTTCAAAAAACCAAGTAGAAGTTTTGTCTTCAAACAGCACCACTACACCGATCCCAGCACCATCGGTGACTTTATAGCCTTGGATGATACCCACTTGTCCTAGTTTTTTTACAACAGAAGCAGAGACGCGATCGCGCAAGCGAAACACTTTAACCTTTTGTCCGATTTCCATGCCTGATTACAATTCAGATAAACCAAGTCTCAGTGTAGCGGAATCCGTGACTCTGCTCTCACAAATTCAGTGGAGATGAGGAAGAAAATTCCCAACTTCTAACTTCTAACTCCTGATCTAACAGCTTAAAATTAAATCAACAACCAAACAGGTACAACGATGATGTTTGTCACAGCGCAACAGCTAGAACAGCAGATGCCCGATGCAACTCGGTTGTTAAGTGATGAGTCGGAGATGGAAACTTGGTTGCATTGGAACAAAAACAGCTGCTTTGGCAACGGTTGGCGGAACATTTGCGATCGCTAAGAGTTAATCCAGATAGCTTGAGTTAAGCAAATAAGGTAATAATCATGTATCAAACAGATCCCCCCCGTTCACCACAAGAAACCATGCCTACGATGTATGATTTAATTTTAAGCTGTT
>NZ_JAIVFR010000124.1 GCF_020829685.1 Nostoc sp. CHAB 5715
CAATAAATTTCCCCAATTCAGTAGGATAGGCATAGACTAATCCCAAACACCATTGTCATGGTAAAAACACTTCCACAGCATTGGACAATTCCCTTGTTGGAAAATGGCGACAAACTCAGCCTTTATGAGTTTGAGCGGCGCTACAACGCCATGCCTAGCTTGAAAAAAGCCGAATTAATTGAGGGAATTGTCTACATCATGCCTGCTGCTTTGCGTTTTAGAAGTCACGGTCAACCGCACAGTTGGATTGTTGGTTGGTTATTTACTTACGAAGCGGCTACACCAGGTGTAGCGTCAGCAGTAGAACCCACCGTGCGCCTAGACTTAGATAACGAACCTCAACCAGATGCTGTACTTCTGATCAACCCAAAAGCAGGTGGTCAAGCAAGGCTGAGTGAGGATGATTATATTGAAGGCGCACCAGAGTTAATTGTCGAAATTGCCGCTAGTAGTGTTGCCATCGACCTCCATGCTAAAAAACAAGCCTATCGTCGCAATGGAGTCAAAGAATATATCGTCTGGCAAGTACTCGATCAGAAATTGACCTGGTTCTATTTGCAACAGGGTGAGTATCTAGAGTTGGCTACTGATAGTAACGGAATTGTGCGAAGTCAAGTTTTTCCAGGGTTGTGGTTAGGGGTTGCAGAGTTATTAGCGGGAAATATGCAGTCTGTTTTGACTGTTTTACAAACAGGCTTGCAATCTCCTGAACACGCAGCATTTGTCCAGAGACTAGCGCCTTTTGCCTGAGGCGATCGCTTTGAGATGATCATTTTGGATAGTGGGCTACCAGAGCTACTAACTGTAGGGTAACTAAATGTACAGCAATATAGAGCAAGTATGGGGCATAGTACAGCAGTAGAGGGTAAGTATAGAACATATTTATAATAACGATGGCGTAAACTTTTTCAACATAGACACACGACACTAGTTATAATTTCCTATAAGTTGAAAAAACTCTTAAGATTTAGCGTAATAATTACGCTTCTCTCAGACCGACTAGCTGACAACCACATTAGGAGGACTATCTATGGCGCTTGTACCACTGCGGCTGCTGTTGGATCACGCAGCTGAAAACGGTTACGGCATCCCAGCTTTCAACGTTAACAATTTGGAGCAGATTCAGGCGATCCTGAAGGCTGCTGTCGAGACAGATAGCCCCGTAATTTTGCAAGCTTCACGCGGCGCTCGTAATTATGCAGGAGAAAACTTTCTCCGCCACCTGATTTTGGCAGCTGTAGAAACCTATCCTCAGATTCCCATTGTCATGCACCAAGATCATGGGAATGCGCCTGCTACCTGCTACTCAGCAATTAAGAACAACTTCACCAGCGTGATGATGGATGGTTCTTTAGAAGCTGATGCTAAGACCCCCGCAAGCTTCGAGTACAACGTTAGTGTTACCCGCGAAGTTGTAAATGTAGCTCATGCTTTGGGTGTCAGCGTTGAAGGTGAACTCGGTTGTTTGGGTTCTCTAGAAACTGGTGCTGGTGAAGCTGAAGATGGTCATGGGTTTGAAGGTACACTCGACCACTCACAACTGCTAACCGACCCCGATGAAGCTGTTGACTTCGTAGAAGCAACCCAAGTAGATGCTTTGGCTGTTGCCATTGGCACAAGCCACGGTGCTTACAAGTTTACCCGTAAGCCGACTGGGGAAATTTTAGCAATCAGCCGCATTGAAGAAATTCACCGCCGTTTGCCCAACACCCATTTGGTAATGCACGGTTCTTCTTCTGTACCAGAAGATTTACTGACGCTAATTAACCAGTATGGTGGTGCAATTCCTGAAACCTACGGCGTACCTGTAGAAGAAATTCAAAAAGGTATTAAGAGTGGTGTACGTAAAGTAAACATCGACACCGACAACCGTTTGGCTATTACTGCTGCTGTACGTGAAGCTTTGGCTAAAAAACCAGAGGAGTTTGACCCCCGTCACTTCCTCAAGCCTTCTATTACATATATGCAAAAGGTTTGTGCTGAACGCTATCAGCAATTTGGCACAGCTGGCAACGCAAGCAAGATTAAACAAATTTCTTTGGAAGATTTTGCTGCTAAGTATGCTAAAGGTGAACTCAACGTTGTTACCAAGTCAGCTGCTAAAGTTTAATTTTGACAACTAACTAATAAATAGGGGCATAGTCTTGCTATGCTCCTAAAAAACTGAGGATTTGAATGTTGTCAGAAACCGGGTAAACACCCGGTTTTTTGTTTTATTTATAAGGATTGGGAATGGGGCATGGGGCATTGGGCATTGGGCATTGGGCATTGGGCATTGGTCAATAATCAATAGTTCTTCTCCCCCTGCTCCCCCTGCTCCCTCATCTCCCTCATCCCCCCAGTCCCCAGTGCTTAGAATACCCGATGTTGTAAAGAGGGCATTTGACGACGAACTTGTTCTAGCCTAGTGGGCTTAATTTCTGCGATCGCAATTCCCGGTTTTTCCCCAGCATCGGCTAAAATTACGCCCCAAGGGTCGATAATAACCGCGTGTCCGTGTGTTAGACGGCGGGCGTAGTTATTGCCTGTTTGGGCAGGAGCAATGACGTAGGCGGTATTTTCGATGGCTCTGGCTTGTAATAGTACTTGCCAGTGGTCTTTGCCAGTAAAGGCGGTAAAGGCGGCGGGAATAAAGATAATATCGGCTCCCTTATCTGCTAGATGACGGTACAGTTCAGGGAAACGGACATCATAACAAATAGAAAGCCCTAAATTACCAAGTTTTTCGGAAAAATGGACAGGTGGTAGTTGCGTACCAGCCACAACCGTGCTAGATTCCCGATAGGTGTTGCCGTCGGGGACGTTAACATCAAATAGGTGTACTTTGTAGTAGCGGGCAAGTTCTTGACCGTTTGGGTCGATGAGTAGAGTGGTGTTATAAACTTTGCCTGTATTGTCTACCGGAACTGGAAAGCTGCCGCCTAAGATCGTAATTTGAAAGCGTTGAGCCATTTTTTTGAGAAATTTTTCACTTTCAAGAGCGATCGCATCGCCTTGCGCGAGTTTGTCTTTTTCTTCTCCCATATAGGAAAAGTTTTCTGGCAAACCTACCAATTCCGCACCTTGACGCACGGCAAGCTCTATTAATTCTTCTGCCTGTGCCAAATTTTTCTGTAGATCTGGCACACTGGTCAATTGAATAGCGGCGGCTAAATAAGACTTCATAGATTCAACAACGAACAGTTGATTTATGGAAAAGAGATTATCAAAATATATCGCTACTTCAACATCTGTGGAACTTAATTAGAAATAGGTCAGCCAAAATTTTCTTTACCAGACTTGTTTTATTGCTGATCTTAATCTTCCTCTGGGTTATAGCAAACTGGGCAAGATAAAGATTAGGTTGTGATCAAACCTTGATAAAAACTGTCTACTGTGGATATTTCTATTCTCATTCAAACATTTATCGCTGTGTTTGTCTTGGCGGATGCTGTGGGCAATATACCGATTGTTTTAGTTTTGACTAAGGGCATGATGCCAGACCAAAGAAACAAAGTTATAGATAAAGCAATTGTCATTGCGATCGCAGTTCTTTTGCTATTTGCCTTTACAGGGCAAATAATTTTAAATTACTTAGAAATCAGTATCGGCTCTTTGCGAGTAGCAGGAGGACTATTGTTGCTGTTAATTGCTTTGCAAATGCTGCGGGGAGAATTAGATCAGCCGATTATTGAAGAAGGACGCGATGTTGCAATTACTCCACTAGCTTTACCACTGCTAGCGGGGCCAGGAACTTTGACGACGGTAATGTTGCTGATGTCGAAATCACAGAGTCCGCATATTGCTGTGGCGGTGGGTATCTTAGGGGCAATGTTTATCACTTGGTTGCTTTTGCGTTTAGCAAACGTGATTGACCAGTGGATTGGTGCAGAAGGTGGAGTGATTGTGACTCAACTTTTGGGTTTTTTGTTAGCGGCGCTAGCGGTGGAAATTGGTAGTACGGGAATTAGGGAGTTGTTTTTGAGCTAGAAAACTCCTAAAAAATATTCTGAAACTGTATACAAATATAAATAAGTTTGAGAGACGAGAAATTCGCGCCTCTCAAACTTGTTTATAAAAATTAACCTAAAGTTAGAACAAGATGGATAACTCAAGAGGAGTTTATTGCCGATTGAGTTTCAAAGATACTTTTCGAGAGTGGAAGCTAATGTAGTTTTAGGCACAGCGCCGACTACCATATCCACTTTTACTCCATCTTTAAAAATCATTAATGTGGGAATGCTGCGAATACCGTACTGACTGGCAACATTAGGATTTTCATCCGTATTGACCTTGACGACCTTTATTTGACCTTTGTACTGTTCGGAGATTTCATCGACAACAGGAGCTACCATACGGCATGGTCCGCACCAGGGTGCCCAAAAGTCAACTAAAACTGGTACATCGCTGTCGAGTACTTCTTGCTTGAAACTAGAATCGGTAACTTGCGCGGCTGTTGACATGCCTAAAACCTTCGCCAATAATATCTGAACTTGGTGAAAATTCTACCATAGCAAAAACCTCAGCTTGGAAGTCCAAGGATGTACATTTGCAAAGAAGCTCTAGAATTTATTTATAAACATAAGGAACCGCCCGAACAGTAGTCCGGGCGGAGTGTGGTGTGAGGAGTGAACGGAAACATTCGTCTCCGCTATTTCTATTGTAGGTGACATATCGGATTTTTCCAGCAATTGTTTAGGGGGCTGGAAAAATTTTTCAAGAAATGGGCATTGGGCATTGGGCATTGGGCATTGGGCATTGCTTATTTCCCTTGTCCCCCTGTCTCCTTGTCCTCTTGTCCCATGCCCGATGCGCCATGCCCCATGCCCCAATTCTATTTCCCCATACCTAATTGTTGAGCTTTTTGGTAAACTTTACCCTCGGTTAATAAAGAAGGCGCAATCACAACTTCCACTTGTTGCATTTCTTTAATATTTTTGGCTCCTAAGGTGCCCATACTCGTCTTTAAAGCTCCTAAAAGATTGTGAGTGCCATCATCTAGCCCTGCTGGGCCAACGAGTATTTGCTCTAGGCTACCAGTGGTGGCAACGCGAATCCGGGTGCCACGGGGCAACACTGGGCTGGGAGTCGCCATACCCCAATGATAACCTCGTCCTGGGGCTTCTGTGGCTCTGGCAAAGGGGGAACCAATCATCACACCATCAGCACCGCAGGCGATGCATTTACAAATGTCGCCACCGGTGATTAAACCGCCATCAGCAATAATGGGGATATAGTTACCAGTTTCCTTGTAGTAATCATCTCGTGCTGCTGCACAATCTGCGATCGCACTCGCCTGTGGTACACCCACACCCAATACCCCACGCGAGGTACAAGCAGCACCAGGCCCAATTCCCACCAGTACCCCAGCCGCGCCAGCTTTCAACAAATTCAAAGTGACTTCGTAAGTTACACAATTCCCCAACACCACGGGGATGGGCATGGAACGGCAAAATTCTGCTAAATCAAGTGGTACTAAAGACTCTGGTGAGAGATGTGCAGTAGAAACTACCGTAGCCTGTACAAAAAATAAATCTGCCCCAGCTTTTGCCACCGCCTCACCGTATTTACTTGCACCGGCTGGGGTCGCACTTACCGCCGCAATGCCACCTTGTTGTTTAATTTCCTGAATCCGTTGTTCAATTAATTCCGGCTTTATTGGTTCGGCATACAGTTCTTGCATCAGGGCAACAAATTCATCTTTACCCACAGAGGCAATCCGATCTAATATTGGCTCTGGGTCAGCATAGCGAGTATGAATACCCTCTAAATTGAGGACACCTAATGCTCCTAACTGTGACAAACGTACAGCCATGCGAACATCTACTACGCCATCCATCGCACTGGCAATTATCGGGATTTCTCGCTCAATATTGCCAATACGCCACTTAGTATCTGCCAAACTGGGGTCTAGTGTTCTGTTACCAGGGACTAGAGCAATTTCATCTATTCCGTAAGCTCTGCGAGCTGTTTTTCCCCGCCCAAGTTGAATTTCCACGCTTTAATTTTTCTCAAATCTGTTTAAGCTAGGGTATCAAATTGTGAGATAAGTTGGGGCATTTTTTCCCTGAACTACGCAGATAAATTCGAGTTACCCAAGCCGCCGCTCGAAGCTTTGATGGACGCAAAGTATTTACCAAGCAACCAAATGAGCAAAAATTGTTAATTGGTTTTTATATTTTGTTCTTTGAAGGTTGGTGTTGCGCTAGTTTTTGGCAATTGGACAATGATAGTGTCTATTATTACTGAGTTAATGTCAATATTATTGGCATTAGTTTTCTTAATTTGCCTATATTGACTTAGGTCAAGATCAGGAAAATTATCATAAATGATAGCAAATTGTAATAGTTTGTATCGTTTCAAATCGATAAACCTTCTGAATCTGAAGATTTTCAATTCTAAAATCCAAAATCCAAAATCCAAAATTGGTTTGATTTACCGTTTATTTTTAGCTGCATCCACACCAGTGTAACCAGTTGCTATCCAAAGTATCGCTCTCGCTCCATCACGGATAGATTTTTCGATAGATTCAGGGGGTTTTTCTGAAGGAACTGGCACTGGTTTTAAATAAATACCTCGACTACCCAAAATAATTTCACCGATGACACAAGCCCGACGCATGTGGAAGTCTGAAGTAATCAAATAAACGCTCTTGATGCCGCGAGCTTGCAAATCATCTACTAACGTAGTAAAATTAGTAACTGTATCTACGGCCTCATAGTCCAAGTGTAAACGTTTGGGATCAACACCAGCTTTAGTAAACACTCGTTGGGTAAATGTAGCTGGACTACCCCCGGTAATCCAAATTGGTATATTTGGATGCTGGCGGACAAATTCGGCCGTAAACTTCTCTCGCTCCAAACGTGTCGTTGAACCACCTAACACTACAACTGCTTGCGGTTGTACAAATTGGTTTTGTACTTCTTTGTATCCCCACCAGATGATTAGCGGTAGGACAAAAGTCATAAAACGAAAAGATTTACCTGTAAAAAATAGCTTATTCAAGGCTCGATAACTTTATTTACTGAGTCCAAAATTTCCTCTGGCTAGAAGAAAAACAACAATTGATAGTAGAGTAGCAAACTCCTATAAAATCTGTCCAAATTTATATTTAGGTGATTTTCATGTTGCAGCGCGATTAAGCGTGCTTGAAGTTTTTCCTCTAATTGATGGATTATCCTAACCGATATCGGACAATCCATCAAAGGGTTTTAGCATCTTCTCGGAGAACCCCATTTAGTAGTTGACTTTTCATCTTATCTGGAAAATCCCTATCCTAAAAGGAGAGAGACTTTGAAATTTCCCTCTTCCCGGGTTGGAAGGAGCTTAGGGGGGTTAGGTTTTTCGTGGGTTTTTTCAGATGATGCGAAACTTCGCGTCTCTACACGCTATATTAAAATATTATTGGTATCTATCCTACTCGCTAGTTGCTGCTTCTAGCCAGATTTCCATATCATCCGCTTGCAACTTCTGTGCAGCATTCAGCATTGATGTTGCTATTATTTGAGTTGAAGTGGTTCTAAAATTAAATCATTTTGCTCTTGACAAATAAATTGTATTAGCTCTGCTAAGATGTCATCTATAAGTAGGTTATTGCGTAGCGATCACCAAAATCACATACTCAAATTCACACTGGACTTGTTGTACTAATTTGGCTGCAACAGCAGTTTTTCCCATTCCACTCATACCTAATATACTGTCATTCCCAGAACAAATTATCTTAGCAGGAGATCATACGGCTTGGGCAAGACAGTAAAGCTCGCACACTCAAAGAGCGAACTTTTGAGCATCAAGCCCATCCAATGTCAGGCGCAAAACCCGTGACAGTAGGACAAGGTTACAGCACCATAGCAATAATTCCAGAAACAGAAGGTAGTTGGGCATTACCGTTATTACATGAGCCCATTACAAGTTTTGAAAATCCAATTGCAAAAGCTGCGGCACAACTAAAACTTGTTTGTGAAAATTTGCCAACACGACCAATTAGCTTGTGGGATGCGGAATATGGCTGTGCAAGTTTTGTCAAACAAACTGCTGACATTGCCGCAGATAAATTAATGCGCGTGCGTTCTAATCGACTATTCTATGGTGCGCCCCCCATCTATCGAGTAGTTCGTAGGGTGGGCATTGCCTAGCAAAATCTAGGAATATGTTGTAAAAAATCAGAGCAATGCCCACCCTACCCAGATTCACCAAATACTATCTCCGGGAAATCTGGGATTTGGGGCATCCTACCACAGCAGCTACAAGCCCAATCAGGCTGATATCCGCCTTTTTTTACCCATGTGTGAAAGCTGGAATACTCCCACAGGTGCGGGCAGGATACCAACCCATGCTTAACTGGATTGTAGTGGATATAATTTAAATGCCTTGTCAAGTCTGCCTGATCACGGATCGTATGCTCCCAAAACCGACGTTGCCAAATATCACTTTCTCTATGTTTGCGACGGGAAGCACAAACATTTTCAGGTAATGACCTTGTACCCCGTAACGACCTTGTAAATAGAATTTTTAACCGAGAGACTCTTTGAGAGTAATCTGAATCATTAGGCGGTAAAGTCCAGAGAAAATGAATATGGTCAGGTAAGACGACTGCTCCAGTAATTTCAAAGGGTCTTTCAGTACGAGTTTTAACAATAGCAGCCCGTAAGCGAGAGACGTTTTCTGGCTGAGAAAACAGAGGTGTGCGGCGATAAGTCACCAGCGTGAGGAAAAAAGTTCCACCTGGTGCACAGGAGCGACGATATTGGGGCATAAAGTGATATTGAGGACTTTGGTGGGCATTGCCTCTTTTGGTTTATAGTTACAAAGTACACATTCTCAGGGGCAATGCCCACCCTACTTTTACTTTTACGGGAGTTTGAATGTAGCGATCGCTCCTAATTCCAAAAAATATAATCAGGCGATCGCTCCTAATTCCAAAAAATATAATCAGGCGATCGCTCATAATTTTAGTTTAGTACGTTGGCGTAGCCCACCGTACCCTTACAGGGAAGCAAGCTACGCGTAGCGTTCCGCAGGAAAGGTATCGCCCCTGATGGGAGAAGATATAATCAAGCGATAAGATTTAAGCACTCACCAACTGAGCCAAGCGTTTCAGGATTCGTAATACGTCGTACAATTCATTTCCAGGGTTTCGGATTAAAAACCCCTTTGATAAAGCATAATAAGTTGGATTTCCTTTAACTAATTTGACAAAAATAAATTCTCCCCCAGGTGTCCACTCGTTAGTTTTGATGGTAAGGTCGCTGTTGCTTTGGACTATCGCACGAGGAGGTTGGTTTGAGGCGAGGAAGTTTTCAAATTTTTGGCGAACGCTGTTTTCTCTGCCCAGGTCATTTTTAATTGACCAGATGTTGATAGACCATCTGCCAGCCTCAGTATTGAGGGCAGCGTGTTCGTTCTTGCAGTTAAAGCGGGTTACTGTACCCGACTCAAGTTTAAATTCTTGGTATGGTGCGTCCTGATTCTCCTCCCTAGTCCATGCCATTCGTTCCTTTGCAGCGCGATACCCCCAATCAGAATTTCCGATATTAATGCTGCGGGCTTCCGTTGCGGCGTAGGAGTCATCGCGGTGGTAGTTGATGCCAGCGCCGGGGTTTTCGGAATAAGTTACCAGCACAATATCAGCATCAGGATATACTTGTTTGACAAGTTCCATTAACTTGTTGTCCTGTACCCCTGGCTTGAAGTCTTTGTCTTTTAAATCCCATTTTGCACCGACCCATGCAACTTGTCTCAGTAGTGCGTAGTTGGATTTATCGTTTTCAAGTACGGGTTTGAGGTGGGTTTCAAGGTGCGATCGCAATTGTTCTACTTTTTCCTCGCTTACCTTACCCAATATTTCGATAGCTTTGGTTTGATCGGCTTGGCGCGAGTTTGGTAGTAATATTGCTTGGTTCTTAATTTCTGATTGTGTGCCTGTTAATACTTGTATTTCAACTGCGTTTTTGTAAACCTGTGAAATACCTGCAACTGTAGCGTTAGTATTTGATTGAATGTTAGTTATATTCTTTTCTGATACAGCTTTTGCAGGAATAATTGGTACTGGAGAAGCTTCTTGATTAAGCTCTCTGGGACGGTTAGGTAGTGCTTGTAGAGCTTTTTTGTACTCACTATTTTCTGGAATTTGGTTTAATTCTAAACGACTACCTTCAGCCGCAACTTTTTGATTTAACTCTGCACTAAGTTGTTCGTAACGGTCAAATCCATCAACTTCACCGATATTAATCGGTTCTCCAAGTAAACTATTTAATTCTTTGTTTATTTCTTCGAGAATTTCATTTTTATTAAAAATAAATGTAGCTACGTGACTCTCAATAAAATAATGTTTTTCAGTAGATTTTGATTCTAGCCAAGTGGCTACAGCGATCGCGTCTTGTGCGGGAACAACTAATCCGAGAGCTTCTTTAGCTTCTAAGAGCGATCCATCTGGAGAACTATATTGTTGGTTTGGGTTATAAAAATATACAGTTTGTTCTGGAACGAATGGAGTGGGTTGTGATGATGTATCTGCACTCTTGATATTACCACCAGCACGGTCAATAAAGGTTTGTTTTAGTTCGTTACTAATAGTACTTTCATCGAGTACGAATACACTCATACCTTTTTTGGCTTCTAACCGAGCTTGTGATCCGGGAAGCTGTTCGTATGATACTCCTACTTTTTCTAGATACTTTTTGCTTTTTTCGGCTATATTTTCATCAACA
>NZ_JAIVFR010000125.1 GCF_020829685.1 Nostoc sp. CHAB 5715
TTGCAGCAAAATCTGCCATTCTGCTTTATTATAATCAGCTTCAAGGAACTTACAATCTTCAAACCACTTCGCACCCCGACTCATAGCAAGCTGCAAGAGTTTTTGTTCAAAATCCGCTCGGTCGAGATGCCAACCTTGACAGTTAGTTTGGGTGATAAAAAGTTTGTCAAAAGGCTGGTTACTCCCCCAGATAAAACGGTTACCATAAGCAGGAAGATGGACAGAACTAGTCATTAGCTTGTCCAAACCCATTTGGCGGAGTAACGGTGTCATGTTAGGAGAAAGAACTTCCCCAATTTTAGCCTTGAGTTCCGAGGCAGATTCCACCACCAGGCAAGGGATTCCTCGAGCGGAGAGCGTCAAAGCGGTGGCAGCTCCGGCGGGACCTCCACCGATAATGATTACCTCTGTAAATTGAGGGAGTGAGTGCTTATAATTCTCCACGTCCGAAAACCGGTCTTTCTCGTCTGGGTCTTTCTTCCGAAACTAATTCTCTGTCTCCTTCCTCAGCTTTCTCAGCCCGTCTCACCTGCTCGAAAGTGATATCGGAGCCAACGAACGGACTAGGATCGCTAGCTTTCTCAGCCCGTCTCACCTGCTCGAAACTGGTATCGGAGCCAACGAACAGAGAGGACTCTCTTTCCACCCAGATCCGATTAGGAAAGAAGCCTTCTTGATTATTTTCAGCGCCTTTAAACTCTGCTACAATGCCAAGTTCGTGCCACTCCTTTACCATTTTGTTTATCCTCTTTTTATAATCAAGATCGAAGATTCTCAACCAGTCTTTTCGGTAGTCAAAATGTTTAAGTCGTTGGGCGATATTCAATTGGGAATCCTGCAAGCGAGCATAACTATTTTCAGTTAACACCTGATTGGGAACGCGGACTGCCCAAAAAGAAGGCAGTGGTAGATAAGTAGAGAGGTCATATCCCGAAAGGCAACTTGCCTCATCAGTTTGCCAGGGAACTCCCAGCCAGCGCGTCAATGTTCCCGGACCGCTAGCCTCCAAGGGTCCGCCAGAACCAAAGGCAATTTTGGGTGCTAAATACGAACCAAAATCATCTTTAGGTTTTTTCCATTCTGGTAAGATGTTTAAGCGGAAAGGCTTTTGCCACATTGAAGCAACTCGCATCGTCCAAGTGAGTTCGATACCAGGATGAAACGGACCTCCCAAACATTCTTCCAAAGCTGCTTTGTTAAGAGCTTCGGTTTGCAACTTTGGGGGCATCTCTTCCAGAGATTGATAAGTAGCAGGTTGTTCGGTACTAAAGTTACCTTCCTTCCACTGTTTTAACCAATAGTATTGAGTGGAAGTAACGGCGAGGTCTACTTTGGAATCGCTTTTGAAATCGTTTTTGGAATCGTTTAGGTACTCGTCGAAAGCATCCCCATAAAACGGGGGGATTTTTACAGGTTGGTGAGTGTCGAGATTGGGGTTGCGAAACCACTCAAATAAATACTGGCGATCCGGTTTAGAAGCTTCGGAAGGATCGGCAAGTTTGTCGCGC
The DNA here is from genome assembly GCF_020829685.1 of Nostoc sp. CHAB 5715. Classification (GTDB taxonomy): domain Bacteria; phylum Cyanobacteriota; class Cyanobacteriia; order Cyanobacteriales; family Nostocaceae; genus Nostoc. The sequence goes on from NZ_JAIVFR010000125.1 coordinate 1,509, forward strand.
AGTTCTGAATTCGTGAAATCGCTAGGAGAATTATGACCAAAAAGGAAGAAAAACCCTTCGTTTACCCACTGAATCTGGGTCAGGCGCTCAAAAATTGGGTAGATATGTTCCCAAAAATTAGGCTGAGTGGGCTTCTCCAACCACTGCTGTCTGTAAAATAAATCTACGACCACATCGTACAGAGTCACTACGCTATACAAACCCTGCCCGTAGTTCGGCGGAGCGACTACAACCATTGCTGGTTCAGCCTCCATTGTTAAATCGTTCAACGTAACAGTAGCTCTCACCGAACCGTCAGATGTATCGTCGTGCCAGCCATCATTATTGGCAAAAGTAGTAGCAGGTGTTTCATCCTTAGAAGCCGAATCTCCCTTACCGCCGAAAAACAACAGTCGTCCTTTTTCGTCAGTGCGGATTTCTCCTAAAGGCACTTCCTTATCGAAAAACTTTCCTCCTGTCAAGTGATACTCTTGACCTTGGCTATTTTGACCGGAAATGCTGCGAGAACCGGGATCGATAATCAGTTTTTTCCGCTCTTCGTGTTTGATGGCTTTATTTCTAAGTTGCGGTGGAATCGCTAAACCTTCTAAGTCTAGGGCATTTATAAACTCGTACCAAGCCGCTTTGCGGTTGGCTACGTGGACGCGCCATTCAATTTTGGCTTCCTCAGCAGTAATTTCCTTAACAATTTCTCCATTCTCTGTTAGCCCATAAATGCGGAAACGAGCGACTTGCTTTTTGACTCTTCCTTCGTTGTCTTTATAACCATTTTCGACTTCTGTGGGCTTACCCGGAATTTCAGGAGCCAAATAGAAGTCATCCGGCGCATTTCCAACTCGCGCAATTCCGATAGCTGGGTAAATGGCACACTTAGAGATTGTTGGGTCTTGAGACATAATGGGGGGGGCTTAAGATTTTTTAAAGAAACTAATTAATGATGACCGAAGGGCGATCGCTAGAGTTCAATTAACTTAATCATACGTCAAAGGGATAATCTGATTAAAAGTGCCTGCATCCATGTACAGAGGATGTAAAAAGCGCTAAACACCTATTTTATCGTAGAGTAAGATAGCGATCGCCTATTCAATCTGAATTGCTCAAATTCATTCACAGTAAGCATTTACGTTTTGCGGATAAGTCTAATGAAGACGAAAGCCCAGTACAAAGTTCAGAATTGGAGCGCTTATGATGCTTCCCTAAAGCAACGAGGCAGTATAACGTTTTGGGTGAACGAAGAGATCATCGAGCAGTGGCGGAACCAACAGAAGACAGGAAAAAAGGGAGCATCGAATTATTACTCTGATGTGGCGATCGCTACTATGGGGACGGTTCAGTCGGTGTTTAATCTAGCAGGGCGGCAAGCAGAGGGTTTTTTGGAGTCGTTGTTCATGCTCATGGGGATTGAGCTAGCAGTGCCGGATCACTCTACCCTATGCTGTCGTCTGAGCAAGTTGTCAGTGACACTGCCTGTAATTCCAAAGAACGACGCTATCCATGTTGTAGTGGATTCAACTGGGGTTTCCTACTGTTAAGCACTTTACCTCTTGGTTAGGTCTTTGTCCTGGTAGTTGTGTTACTGGCGGTAAAGTTAAAAGTTCCAAAACTCGCCCTATTGCCAGTCGTGCTGCGACTGCTTTTCGCATGGCGGCACAAACTCTATGTCGCAGTCATTCTGCTTTGGGTGCATATTACCGTCGTATGCAATCACGGATGGGCGCTCCCAAGGCGATTACTGCTACCGCTCATCAACTGGCACGTATTTTTTATCGCCTTTGGACATCTGGCGAACACTATACTGACCCCATCGGTGAGAGGTTAAGATAATCGAACTAATGTCAATTAGAAATTATGCTGAAATTTTGTCACAAGCAGAGGTATGAAGTTAACTCTTGTACTGAACCAATTGAGTAACAATAAAAGATGGGTATCAAAATTATGCGTAGGCGTAGCCCGCCGTAGGCATCGCCTGCTCAAAAATCGTGTTTTCAACCCCAATTTTAGCCCGATTCTAGCGATATTTTAAGTAAAGAGTGCTTATTGACAAAAAGTACCTGACCTTAACCTCTCACGAATGTACTGACCCTGGTATTGATGCTTACGAACAACAGTATCGAGACCGGATACTTAAAAACCTGAAGATAAAAGCTCAAGCTTTTGGCTTAGAACTCATCCCTATTTGTGACTCAACGCAAAGTGTTTCTTCAGAGTAATCATATTCTGGTGTGAGATTTGCTCTTACACTTGGCTGATTTATTAGCTTTACTTATGTTAGCAGAGCCACTAAGTCATTCAAAGTTGGTGCTTAAAATCACCAATTTTAAACAAGATTCCACTTAGACAGGTATTCACAAAACAGCGATCGCAAAAGTTTTCGGTCTACTGAATGTTAAAAACCTTTGGGATATTGCTTGTTGACTCACACTCAGAGGACTACACCACAGAAATCCTCCCCTCGCCAACATCCTTGTTAGTTCTGTGACTCCCGCTACATCTCGCCATAGTAGAGTTAGCACCGCCGCTACCATCACTTGTTTAGTTGAGTATTCTGTCTCTTAATCCCAATTGCCGATAGGTTTTTCGGCTCTTGTGATGACTGGTGTCAATAAGGCTTCTAGTTGAGCAGCAATCTCTTCATCTTCTACCATTGGGCGATGTTGCTTATTAGCATGGTCGCGGTTGCTTCGACTCACGGCTTCATCCCTCTATAGCTTATCTGCTATGAGTTTTACACCATTCCAGTCTGACTCTTGACAATTATTTAGTAACCTTAACTTGTGACCAATGGATAGCGCTGCTTTGTTACTCTCCCTTTTTCAGAAAATATCGTCGATACAATTCACAACAAGCGATCACGCGATCGCCTGACAGTTTAATCAGCCCCATACTGCTTAACTTGTAAGTTAGGATCGGATCTAAGGCAACAGGTTCAGTGGCATTCAAAACGGTATCAAGAGCTTGTGCTAATTCGGGCTGTTTTTGCAAGGTTGCCCAGTGACGTTGCAAATGATGGGCATAAATTCCCGTAGCAGTGGGAGCAGTTTCTAGCAGTTGCGACAAAGTAATCTCCCTCCGACTCAGATAATAGATCGCTAAGTGTACCAGTGCCGGATGTCCCCCAACCATTGCCATTAATTTTTTGTCTTCTTCCCCATCTACCCAACCGAGTCCGTAGCGTTTAGCCAATTGCTGCACCTCTTCCTGACTGAAGCTGTCTAACTGAATCGGGAACCCTACATTGAAAGGAGACTGGTTAAGCTCGAGAGGAACGTAAATTTCCGTCGAGTGAACTACGAGCAGGCGAAGCTTTTGCCAGATGGGCAGTCTTTTCGCTTCTTCATACCAAGAACGCAACAGAGGTAAAAAATCCTTCGCGACTTGGAGATGCTCGAAAATCTGATTCACCTCATCCAATGCCAAGATTAGGGGAGTATTAATTGACTCGAGTAAATAGTCTTGGAAGTAGAGGGTGCAGCTAATTTTACTTCCCAAATCTTCATCCCAATACTCATCTAGCATTGGTTTACACTGAAGCTGGTGAGCAATGTTGGTACACAGCCAGCGCAAAAATTGATTCAAGTCGCTCAGAATTGTCTGCTCAACTTGTTCTAGATTCAAGCTGATAGTGCAGTAACCCTGGTGCTTCGCATAGTCAAGAATCCTCAGCAGCAGTGAAGTTTTGCCCATTTCTCTAGGAGCTTTAATTCTGATTAGCGCCCCTGGTTTCTCGATTTCTTGATAAACTTGCTCTTCAAGGAAAGAACGTTCAAGGTAAAAGGGAGAGTCGAGAGGAACTGAGCCACTGGGGTAGCTTGGTGACGTATCCTGGTTAACTGTGGAGAAAAATCGCGTCGGATCTTGTCTTTTTGGTTTTGTCTTTGGGGCTGCTTTGGTGATGGCATAAGACTCCAGCAGTACCCGACAGTTTTTCTTGGTCACGCGTTGACCAATGATCTCAGAGAGTCGCCCAAACAACTCTGGGGCAACGACATTGGTAAAGTAGCCGGGACTATAACCTGCCTCTATCGCCATTTGGTTATAAGTTCTATACTGCCAAATGCCACGCAGAATCAGGTTTTCTGCGGAGTTAAGAGGACGATTGTGGCTCTCAATTAGCAGACGATCAACAATCTCAAACAGATAATCAAGGTTCATAGAGATTACAGGCAAATGTCGCTAAGATAAGACAGAATGCAGACGGCTGTAAGACTTACGCATTGACAAAATTTTGATTGTGTGAGTTACGATAGTAGACATAAATCACCTCAATAAAGTCGGGGTTATTACCTTGTGAGGATATAAGCCCTCCTTCTACTTCTTATATAGGTTTAAGTGAAATTAACTTATGCACTGGTGGAAGATGGAACGTGGATCACCTGTGAGAGGTTAAGGTTACATACTATTTGTCAATAAGCAATAGTACTTAAAACTTGGCGAAAATCGGGGATTGCTGCCGCAACTTGATGTTTCATTTGACGCTGCACAATCGCGAGACTGACGTAAACTTGACTCTAGAACAGCATTTTAGCCTGATTCTGCACTACTTTTTTACAAAGTCTTAATAAAAATCAATGCAACCTAAACCCCAATTCAATCCTTGTTAACGCAATGTGCGACTTATTGTTTCGTTACACTGGGGTTGAAACTTAACTAGCGTAAGCCACTCACTTTAACAAAGTGACCGTGACATGAGCGCACTGGCGGTTTGCAATTCAATGAGGTACATTCGGGCGGGCGAGGACGCCCACCCCACAAGATATCATATCTTCTAATTTTGTACCTCACCCAATTGAAATCCGCTATATCTCATGCGAACCATATTGACTCAACTCCACTTTAAAGGCTCCAGTAAGTAATTTGTGGCGATAGTTCAGCTGGGTTCAACACTGATTTCACATCTATCAAAATCCCATCTGATCGCAGGCATTGAAGTAATTCAGACTGCGGCATTTCCAAGTAGTGGCGGTGCATCACGGCTAACACAAGAGCATCCAAGTTAGAAAGTTCATTCCAGTCAGCCATGTCAATACCGTATTCATGCTTGGCTTCATAAGGATCTATTAATGGATCGTGAACCAGAGGTTCAATGCCATACTGCTTCAACTCCATCACGATATCAGCTACGCGGGTATTCCGCAGATCCCGCACATTCTCTTTGAAGGTTAGCCCTAAGATGCCAACTCGTGAGTTTTTTAGTGGGGTGTTCCCATTAAGAGTCAAGAGTTTGATTACCCGTTGGGCTACGTAAACACCCATATTATGATTAATATGGCGTCCAGCCAGAATGAGTTCAGAGTGATAACCAAGTTTTTCTGCAAAAGCTATCATATAAAAGGGGTCAACTCCTATACAATGACCACCCACCAGTCCAGGTTTGAATGGCAAAAAATTCCATTTAGTATTAGCTGTAGCTAGGACATCAACTGTGCGGATACTACATCGATCAAAGATTAAAGCTAACTCATTCATTAAAGCAATATTCACATCTCGCTGGATATTTTCGACCACCTTAGCAGCTTCAGCTATTTTGATGGAGGGTGCTCGATAGATACCTGCTTCAATAATTGCTTCATAAACTTTAGCCACTCGCTCTAGTGCTTCACTATCCTCAGCTGAGACAACTTTCACAATTTTTTCTAGGGTATGCTCGTGATCGCCGGGATTAATGCGCTCTGGCGAGTAGCCTAACTTGAAATCAATTCCTTGCCGCAAACCTGAGGTTTTAGCCAGGGTGGAACCACAAATTTCCTCTGTAACTCCTGGGTATACAGTAGATTCATACACCACAATAGCTCCTCTCGGGAGAACTTTGGCAATCATCTCAGAAGCGCTTATCAGTGGATTTAGATCGGGACGATGATATTGGTCAATGGGAGTGGGAACTGCAACTATGAAGAAGTTAGCTGATTTTAAATCTATTAAATCATTTGTTATTTCAAGCGGTGATTCCTTAATAGTTGCATGAGAAAATTCATCCTTTATATCGATACCTCTTTTTAGAAACTCACATTTCTCATAATTTATATCAAATCCAATGGTGCCTGGAAATTTTTTAGCCAGTGCGAGCGCTAAAGGTAGCCCTACATAACCAAGACCGATGACTGCAATACGTTCTTCCATAATTTCCTCTCAAACTATTGTGAATCACAACCTGCTTTCTTTTGCTCTAAACGTCTTGAACAAACAAAAATAATCTTTGTTAGCAGTTTAGAAATAATCAGCTGCTGACTAGTGGTGCGCCAAGGGAACTTTGCATGGTGACAAGCTCGCAAAGCAAAGAGAGTTATTATTGGTTACTTCTTCACTCCCCCTGCCTCAAGAGCTTCCCCTGCCCCCCCTGCTTGCCCTGACTCGGCAATTTTGGGTTGGCAGAGTACTAGGTTGGGTGGTTTTATGTCAAACTGCCGAGCGACTTCTTCCAAGACTGTCATGAGGGGCAAAGCGAGGGGTATGCCGCTTTTTCCCCTTCGTATTGCTTCTTCAGCTTCTGGCAAGCCTGGATACATGACCTGTTTATCAGCCAGTGTTGTTGGGCAAGCTTGTAAAATTGACAACATCTCATCCATTGCAGCTGTGAATAGATCCACAGATCTAAAATCAGCAATATTAAGAGCCAAGAAGAAATGACCGATATTCTTGTCGTTGCGTCCGTTAGACCCATCTCCCTGGAGATTAGCAAGATTTGGACCTACAGAGGCTCCTGTCAACAGCCCACACAAAATATCCACTAAAATAGCAAGACCATAACCCTTGTGCCCACCTGCAAATTGTAAGTGCCCTATCCCGCGTTCAAAGAAGGATGGATCGGTTACGGTTTCACCCATATCGTCCAACAACCAACCTGGAGGTATACTTTCGCCCTTTTTCTGAGCTAGTCTGATACGACCTGCGGAAGTCACAGCGGTACTCATATCAAGGTTGTAGGCAGCATTCTGTTTTGCAGGCGCACCCGCAGCTAAAACATTGGTGCCAAGCAAGGCGCGTGTGCCATGAGGGGGACGTAAAATTCCTTGGGTGCCAAGATTGGTAAATGCAAGCCCGATCAAATCTGCATCAATCGCCTGCTTCGCATAAAAACCCATGCTGCCACAATGGGAACTGTTCCTAACGGCAACAGCACCGATACCGAACGCACGCGCTCGGGAAATAGCTTCATTCATAGCGAAGCTTCCTGTCACAAACCCTAGAGCATTTTTGCTATCAACTAGGGCTACAGCCATCCGCTCGCTAATGATAGTAGGGGTGGCTAGCGGATTGACACTTCCCTCGCGTATCATTTTCAAATAAATACGCTCGAAATTTACAGCACCATGCGTATCAAAGCCGTGGAGATCAGCATAGAAGATGCCTTCAGCTGCCGTCCTGGCATGTGCTTCTGGTACGCCCATAGCACGAAAGGCGTTGGCGTAGAAGGATTTTAGTGATGAACCATCAACTAGGCAAGTGCTCGATGTGTACTTTTGTTGTTCAATTGTTTTCATAATAAGCAAACTCCTTAATTAAAGTGGCAATGCTGTTTGCGTAACGCTCAAGATCTTCAATTGCCATGAACTCTCCCTCAGCATGAGCTCGATTAACACCAAGATCACCAGGACCGTAAACCACTGTGTAGCAGCCTTTTCCTCCAAGCCACATGGCATCACAGGTAAATGGTTGTACCGAACTGTACGAGCCATGACGCCCAATTCCACTGCGTGCAAGGATAGTTTCCATTCTAGGATCGCGATTATTGAGAACAGGAAGTCCTTGTTTCAGCCAAGTCAGACGGCATATTTGATGTACGTCTAATGCTGTACGTGCCGATCCAAAAATGGACGCGTGATCTTGAACAAAGGCAGCAAGTGCATTCTCAAACGCTTGTTCTGTGAGTTGCTTGATTTGTAATGCTATCTCCGCTGTTGTATAGGCAAAGTTCACAAGTAGCTTCCCCGAACCAAAGACACGGTTATGGGTCATACCTGTATGGAGACCTGCAATGCACATCTTGCCGCCAAGGCTAAAAATTTTGGGTGACAGATTGCGACTTAAGTAATCGGTGATACTGGCTAAAAGTATAGTTGCATTGTGTCCGCGTGCAGGCTCGTCATCAGTTGAACCGATGCCATTAATAGCAATCTGGGCTGTCATTGAACTTGTTGTTTGGTCGAAATATTGAAACTGTGTTGGCTCACATACAATATTCAACCGACCTCGATAGCCCAGTTCTGTCAGATAGCGGGTGCCATAGAACCCCATAGCTCCCCCTTCTTCACCCCCTACGCTTTGAATTAGGATAGAGATTTTGCGTGTGATTTGGGGGTCAGTTTCTATAGTGCTGCGGATACCTGCTAAAACTGCAACGCCCAATCCCTTTGCGTCCGTTACACCTCTACCAAAGATTTGTCCGTTGTCAACTGTTACTGGTACTGTACCATCGACAGTATCCATGTGGAAGTTGAAAAGAAGTGTTTTCTCGGCTCCAGCTTTGGATCCAAGATGATGAACAAGATTGGGCTGATTCTCAAAGAATTCTGCACCCATTTCAGTAAACCGTTCAAACACTGTCAGCGGCAAGCCTTCTGTGTGTATAAGGTCAGAGGGCGGCGGTGCATAATGAACGCATTCAAACCCGATCTCCGTTGCATAGCGTGAAAATGCTTCTTGTGCACGAGCAAGGTCTGATTTCTGCCCAGTCTCCATCGGAGTGACGGTGTTGATATTAAGAAGTTCAAGCAGGAAATCTGTATCTTGTGTACGCCACGCAACCATTAGGCTGTAGCTCCTTGCATTTCTGGAGTTGGTCGTATTAGGCGATCATCTATCAGGTTGATAAATCGCTGAGCATAATTGATATACGTTCTTCGCCTTTCAACAGAGGTATCGCGCGTACCTTCATGAGGAATTAGTGAAAGATGTGGCTCTAGACTGATCCCTCCTTGGTATCCCTGAGCAAGGACGTAATCTAAGCAATCTAAAATTGGTACTGCACCTTCCCCTGGCAGGGTGAAAGTTGCATTTCCACCGCTTACTAGAGGTGGCAAAGCGTCCTTGACGTGTATGTGGGCGACAAATTCGAGTCTCACAACAATATCTTTCTTTAATTTGGTAGTGACACCAACATGATGCTTGCTCATAGTTCACGAGGAAATAATTAATACCCCAATGATAAGTCTATCAGACAGTACGGGT
>NZ_JAIVFR010000126.1 GCF_020829685.1 Nostoc sp. CHAB 5715
AATAATCGTTACTCCGAGTACAGTAGTGGAGTGTTTTACCAAAGGCAGAAAATATCAAGCAAAGGTAGAAAAACCTAGATTGGGGGGGATATCCTGAATCCGCCCTGGCCCGATCGCTCGTAATGCTTCTTTGAGTAAAATATCCCCAGTATACAAGGCACGTCCGACAATCACACCAGTCACGCCTTGAGGTTCTAACGCTAACAAACTCAACAAATCGGTGACAGAACTTACCCCGCCAGAAGCAATTATCGGAATGGAAATTACTGCTGCAAGTTCTCGCAAAGCTTCTAAATTGGGGCCGATAAGTGTACCGTCACGGTGGATATCTGTGTAAATGATGGCTGCTGCACCCAATTCTTGCATTTGTACAGCCAGTTGAGTTGCTAAAACTTCTGAGGTTTCTAACCAACCGCGAGTTGCTACTCGGCCGTTACGCGCATCAATACCGATAATAATCTGTCCAGGAAATTCTTCACACAGTTGTTGCACTAGCTGGGGTTGTTCAACGGCGATGGTTCCGAAAATTGCCCACTGTATGCCTAGATTGAATACTTGTTGCACACTGGTGCGATCGCGCAATCCTCCACCAATTTCAATCGGCACTGACACCGCATTAGCGATCGCTTCAATTGCCCCCAGGTTTACTACTTTACCTGCTTTAGCACCATCTAAATCAACTATATGTAATCTGGTAGCACCTTGATCTACCCACTGTTTGGCAACATCAGCAGGATTTTCGCTAAAAACTTGTGAGCGATCATAGTCTCCCTGATATAGTCGCACACAGCGCCCTTCTAATAAATCAATCGCTGGAATTACATCCATTTATTTCTTCCTTATAACTCCAAACACTAGTTTTTCATTTTTAATTGCCTGACAGCTTGCCCAAAACCCAGCACAAGCAAGATATTAGAAAGGGTCAAAAATAATTCTGCACTACCGTGCAACCAATCTACATTGGCCAAAGACTCGCCATAATGCAATACAGCATAAATCCCTGCTGGGATGGTAATGGCAACAAAGACGAGAGTGCCGTAAAATCCATACAGCGCTAAACGCGGCATTTGCGGACTGCGGCTGAGAAACCACAAGAAACCCAAATAGGGAAACAGTGAAAGTGCAAACAGGGTTTCTTTAGAAATCATTGCTCTGATTTGATAGGTTTTGGTTCGACAGTGTTAGGAGACTTGGTAGAACGCCAAATCAAATACGCTGCTGCCCAAAGGGTAAAATTACCAACTAAGGTCATGGTAGCTTGAAGCGTTACCAACCATTCTAGAGATTCGGCGTTGTCGAAATAATGCCAGGTACAGGCACATAAGGCGCTGACTAAAGCTGGTAACATGGCAAGGGATAATCCCCACCAATTACGATTATTGGTGAGTTCGCCGTAAGTCCAAATTAACCAAATGGCGACAATCCACTCAATAACGCTAGAAATATGAATAATCCAGGTGGGAATCGATAGGGCGTGCATACAACAGTGGGGAGTGGGGAGTGGGGAGTGGGGAGTGGGGAGTGGGGAATTATAAGTTAGGAGTTAGGAGTAGCGCTGCCAAGGTGAGATGTAGCTTGAATTTTATATTTGTTTAAACAAAATCTTTACTTGTTCTTTTAGAATTTTAAAGATTCCGAGTTCAGAGCTTCAACGTCCGAGTTCAAAGGCTCAACGTTCGAGTTCAGAGGCTCAACGTTCGAGTTCAAAGGCTCAACGTTCGAGTTCAAAGGCTCAACGTTCGAGTTCAGAGGCTCAACGTTCGAGTTCAAAGGCTCAACGTTCGAGTTCAGAGGCTCAACGTTCGAGTTCAAAGGCTCAACGTCCGAGTTCAAAGGCTCAACGTTCGAGTTCAGAGGCTCAACGTCCGAGTTCAGAGGTTCAACGTCCGAGTTCAGAGGTTCAACGTCCGAGTTCAGAGGACGTTCTAACTATCTTCTGCACTATTCAAAGTAGAACTTGGCAATGAGTTTACCATTTGTATCAAGGACAGAAATTCATTTAATAATAACTATTAATCTAAAATCCAAAATCTAAAATCCAAAATGGTCAAGATACGGGCGTTATTGTCTGGATATTACGGTAAAGGTAATGGTGGTGACGAAGCTTTGTTGGCAACGCTTTTGCAAATGTTACCATCTCACGTAACCCCTGTGGTACTTTCGGGGAATCCAGAGGAAACGCGCGATCGCTACAATGTAGAAACCTGCGATCGCATGGCTCCTTTACCTGTACTGCAAGCTTTACGCTCAAGTGATGCCTTGATTTGGGGCGGCGGGAGTCTCATTCAGGATGTTACTAGTACCATTAGCCCATTTTATTATGGCGGACTGATGGCATTGGCGCAGAAAATGGGTTTGAAAACTGTTGCTTGGGCGCAGGGTATTGGCCCGTTAGTGCGTTTGCAAACTCGTTGGTTGGCACGGCAAACCTTTGGTAATTGTACCAAAATTAGTGTCCGCGATCGCGCCAGTGCTGCTTTATTATCTGATTGGCAAATTCCTTGTATTATAGCTCCTGACCCGGTTTGGGCGTTGGAATCAAAACCAGTTCCAAGACTTTGGGATTTACCTGCGCCGAGAGTTGCACTAACGTTGCGATCGCATCCCCAACTTACAGAAACACGCCTAGCAAACTTAACTCGTGCTTTGGTTGACTTTCAAAAAGCTACGCAGGCTTTTATTTTACTACTACCATTTCAAAAAAGTGAAGATTTAAGTATTGCCGAAGCCATTCAACCACACCTTAAAGATGTTAGCAAGATTTTATGTCTGGAAGATCCGCAACTTTTAAAAGGTGTATTTCGCGGCGTGGAAATGGCAATTGGGATGCGCCTACACAGCTTGATTATGGCAGCATCTGTTGGTTGTCGCTGCTTTGCTCTCAGTTATGATCCTAAAGTAAATCGTCTCATGGAAGACTTGAAAATGCCTGGATGGGATTTAGCTAGTTTACCAGATGACCCCAATTTGATTAGTCTGACTTGGATGGAGCATTACGCTAATGGTGATCCTTTATCACCAGAGCAAATAGAATCTTTAGTAGATAGAGCATTAATGCACCGCGAGTTGTTGAGCGACGCTTTATGTAATAAGTAAGATTAAGTAATGTAGACCGAATAAAATGCAAAACTTCTAGAACTTACGCACTGTACAAAATAATCATGTTGTGTATCAATTTAATACTTTTTTCAGGCTTTTATTAATCATTTTTTGTCCGAAAAGGGAGTAATTGTAAAAATTTTGTAAGGAAATTATGAAAATATTTAAGTATTTATTATCAAGATTGATTTTAGCGATATTATTTATGAAATGCAAAAATAATTATTTAAATAATTTTGATGATAAGCTTTGGCTTTTGGAACCTAATTATAGTAATTTTAGTTACTTTAGTTCTCAAAAATAATTGGCGGTTAGATGAAGAAAAGGCAGCCTGGAAAAATTATTTATTCTTAAAATCTTCAGCCATCCAACGGTTGATACAATTTTTTCGTCAACCAATTGTTAACTTCCTCCTCCAAGCAGGTGTTGTATTAGTCGTTACAAGATTCCTCTGTTATACAGGTTGGCTACTTTATTTCCTAAACCAGCCAAATCCACCTTTATGGGATTTTCAGTGGTATTATGTGGCGAGTAAATTGGCTCATCAGCATGTGAGTCCTTTTAATGTCGAGATTTTTAATCAGACTTTCTGTAGCGTAACTACGGTGTGTGGCTCTCTTCCACCGTTTGTCTATCCACCTAATATTATTCCTCTCATCTGGTTTCTCGGTTATTTTTCGATGAATACTGCATATAAAATTTGGATTTTAATGCATATATTACCAATCGGTTTAGCCTTATGGGGAGCGAATATATTGCTAGAGTCGAAGTCACAATCTTTCAGAACTATTTGCACAATTTCGGTTGCCTTGATTTATGGCGTAGTTCGCGATCTTCAAGTTGGTAATATAGCAATTTTTATTGCAGTTCTTATCTTATGGATGTTTATCATAGCTAGAAAACATCAGGATATTCCAGCAGGAATTTGCTTGGGGCTTGCCCTTTGTAAACCAACATTAGCTGCATTATTCGTTCTGTATTTTCTACTTAAAAGACGCTTCTCTCTAGTTTTTGTATCTGTTATCACAGTAACTTGTCTAGCATTTTTAGGTCTAGCCTTAACAGGTAATTCTTTGACACAATTCGTGTCGGATGCATTTCGTGGATTTTCCCTTTGGCAAAACGATCCCGCAGTTAGCCCTTATATATCGATCAGTCGTCTCGATTTGATGGTTGTGGGGCCGAGATTACTTCCCAATAACCCATTCTTTGCCAAGCTTTTGTCAAATTTAATTGTTCTGATACTTGTTGGTTTGGTGGGTTTGTATTGGTATCTACAACAATCTCTCACCGACTGGTCAAAAAAAATATATTTAGCAGAAATGGTAATAGTTTCTTGCTTGAGTATTGGCATCACCTATTCACAGGAAACTAGTTCTGTAATGTTAATACCTGCTGTTGTTTTTTTGCTAAATGATTTGCTGTATCAGATCAGGTATTGTAAATTCTCTAGGAGAAGAATGTCTGTTTGGTTAGCAGGGGTTTGCTGTCTTGCAGTGCAAACAGCAGTTATTCATGGCTGGCTCATCGGCTCTCTAGGAAAACGATGGAATGTGAAAGCAGGGGAATTGCCATACATTATGAAAATAACTATCTTCGCCCTACCAAGTTATGCGGTTTTAGGAATCACTCTCAGTATTTTAGTCTTAGCAATTAGCTCCCTTCCTCAAAAAGAGGTGATGAAATTTGAACCTTTGAATTAAGTGTGAATCCATTTTGGATTTTGGATTTATTCTCGCGTTTTAATTCGCTTGCTTTCAAACCCGTTTAGATTTTAAATTTTGAATCTTCAATCCCATTATTGAAAATCTAAAATCTAAAATTCGGTAAATACTTAGGCAGCATAGGATACTGTAGAAGCAGATTAAAAAATTTTCCAAGACATACAGATTATGGTAAATCTCAATCGTTACCATTCTGCCAGCAATGAACCTATGGGTGCAGTTCGAGTCCAAGTCAAGCTCACCAATGCCATTGATGAAGCCCTTGTCAGCCGAGGAATGCTCAATCCAAATATGCTGCGGGTGTATGAAACTGAAGCATTAGTGGACACTGGGGCAGTACGTACTGTACTACCCATGTCTATTGCCCTGCAACTTGGTTTGAGAATTCGAGGACAGCAGATTGCTCAATACGCCAATGGTAGCGAAGAATCTGTAGGCGTGACTGAACCCGTAATTATTGAATTGACAGGGCGGGAAACTACCGAAGCAACATTGGTTATAGGTGATATAGTCTTGATTGGACAAACGGTGCTTGAGACGCTGGATTTATTGGTAGACTGTAGAAATCAGCGACTTATTCCGAATCCTGAGCATCCTAACTATCCTGTGATGAGAATATAGGCTAAGAACTTATCATCAGAGAAAATCCAATCTCTGGTGGATGGTGCTTTACTGCATTGCAAGTTGTTGAGTGAAGCTTTAAATTAAGTTTTTGTCAGTCATGAGTGTCACCTTTTGGCTAATGCGAGTATCACCTGACCTAATCTCGATAAACCATATCAATGAAGAGAATATTTTAGAAATTGGTACTAGCCCAGAAATAATTTCTGTAATTTATGAACTTTATCCTGACGTTAGATTCGATGACGGTTGTTATTACTTTCCAGGATGCACTATAGAAAATCCTAGTGATTCTTCTGTATGGAAAGTCTGTTTAGGTGATGAACCCGTAAAATTGATTTATCTCTCGGCCCATGTTGGCAAGTGCGATTTGAGAATTATTCAGGATCTCTGTCATCAGTTAAAATGTTGTATTTTTGATCCACAACATGGCAAATTTATATATTGAATCCAAGCTGATAAAGCGATCGCTCTATCAGCCAAAACACATTTGAATGCTAGTGACTTATTTTACCGCTAACAATACCTGACCACTGCACTTTTTTCTCTTTTTCTCGGCGGTAAGAAAAGAAATGCTCTGGAGTTTGGAAAGTACAATAAGGTGCTATCGCAATTTGTTCTGCACTAATCCCCATATTTTCCAGTTGTAAAGTATTCACCCGCCGCACATCCAGCCGCACCTTTCCTGGATTAGGATCTTCCAGCAAAGGTGAATTTGGTAATTCATGCAACGCTTGAACAATTTTTTGTTCGTCGTAATGTGGTATAATACTAGCCCCGATTTCGGCAGCCACTTTGATCGAGACTTGGTAAACCTCACCAGCGATCGCTGGCCCCATCGCAATTCGTAAATCATCGAGTTTACTGCCTTGAGATTGTAATCGAGCGATCGCTAAGGGCACAATCTTCTTAGCAGTCCCCCGCCAGCCTGCGTGTAATGCTGCCACCCGTCCAGTTTGCACATCCCCAATCAACACAGGTGTACAATCTGCACTAGCGACCCAAACAGCTTGTAGAGGCTGCTCGCTAATTAAACCATCCGCCGATGCTAAATCATCCCTAAGAGTGCTTAAGATCGTGTCAATCTCTTGGGGAGTGAGAACAGTATTGCCATGAACCTGCTTTAAGCGATAGACTGATGCCTCTGGTTGCAATACTTCTGTGATAACTTGTGGCGATCGCGGCCAAAACTGCTGGGTAAAGAAGCCGTGATGCCAACGTTCCAGAATACTACAAGTTAGATAGGGTAGTCCTTCCCAATTGCGCCAGTGCCAAGTGTGCATCTTCAACCAAACCTAAACAGAAATCACTCATCAGCCAATCAATGCTAACTTGAACAACGGAATTTGGGTTAACTGCTGTGGGATTTAATTTGCAAAACTTGGAAGCAGCCTTGAAAGCAGGGCGTAAGTATACATATTTACCATTTTCCCTCCACTTTTTTGAAAGCGTCTCTTCAACTAACCAAACCCTCTGGAACTTACTCAACCAAGGGGCTATTTCAGGAACAGTAGTAATCGCAACTGTGCAGACTGCTGGGCGGGGACAATGGGGACGCCAGTGGATTTCTCCTGTTGGCGGATTATATGTTTCCGTGGCGATTTCTTTCGACCACAAAATAGAGGCTACTGACAGCTACCAGCTAACTTTTGCTACTGCTTGGGGAATTGCGTCTCAATTGCGCCAATGCGGTGTAGATGTTGGGATAAAATGGCCCAATGATTTAGTTTTAAATGGTCGCAAACTAGGCGGCATTTTGACAGAAACCAAAGTAAACAAAGGACAAATCACCCAAGCAGTAATCGGTGTTGGTATTAACTGGATAAACCCAGTACCAGAAACTGGAATCAATCTGGAATCGTGGCAAGCTTCCCAAGATTTCAGACCGATTACTTGTCTGGAAATGCTCACCTCTAAAGTCTTACTGGGAATAGAATCCGGTATGGAGTGCCTTTTCCAAGAAGGAGTAAAGGTACTCTTGTCTCGCTATTTAGATTTGCTTACAAACATGGGCGATCGCGTCTACGTCAACAATATTTCAGGTAAAGTAGTTGGGGTGACATCTCAAGGAAATTTACGAGTTGATTTAGAAACACATGAGACAAAGGAACTAATTACACCGGAAATTTATATTGAACCCGGTACAATCAGTTTGGGGTACCATAAATCTTCCGTTTAAATTTGAGGTTTGTTCAAAATTCCCCTCTTTGGGCAAAACAAACCACTAGCTTCATCTCTTTAGGCTAATTACACACAACTGAGAGAACAAATGACGCAGCGCAATAATTCTGCCCCTCATCGTTTGCATTACTTATGGCAGCAAGGTCTTACAAAAAAACGTTTTGCCTCAACACTACCAGCTCAGAGCCTCTGTTGGCTGAGTAGCGTCAGCCTCCTTAGCGGCGGCTTTGTGTTTGCCCAAACGGAAACACAAATAGACAACATCGTTCCCACAGTTGAAAATTCCCAGCCAACAGCAGTTACAAATCCAGTTAAAGCCTCTCTGCGAGACGCTACGCGAACGACTCCGCTCGGCTTGAAAAAGCAGGCTGTTGCACCCGAAGCCGCTCAAGCACAACCGGAATTTTCCCAACGGCGAGCCAGACTCAAAAAGAGATTAGCCAAGCCAGAGGTTGCTCAATCAAAAGAGCCGGTTAGGCAGTCTACACCCAAAATCGAAGCTGCCCAACCTGTTGTGATTATCAGACAGTCAAAACCCAAGGTAGAAGCCTCCCAGGTTACTCCTGCACGGGTGAGACAGGAAAAACCCAATACCCCTTTCCGCTCTTTACCTGAAAAACTTCCAGAAGTTGCTCAACCATCAAATAACTCCAACAGCCCTGTCAGTGCAACGCCGGAAAAAACCAAGGATTATAATAACGCTTATATCGATCCTAATAGTTATGACAGTGGTGCCACAGCTACTTATCAAGCACCAAATTCCGTAATTCTCACAGAACGCTCCAGTGGTTGTCGAGCCACGTTGC
Source organism: Nostoc sp. CHAB 5715 (assembly GCF_020829685.1). GTDB lineage: Bacteria > Cyanobacteriota > Cyanobacteriia > Cyanobacteriales > Nostocaceae > Nostoc. The sequence goes on from NZ_JAIVFR010000126.1 coordinate 8,432, forward strand.
CATCAGGGCAAAGCGTATTAGGCGGTGTTTGCGCCAAAGTACCGCAAAGGAGTGTAGCTGATTCTAATAGTAAACCAGCACCTAATTGGCTCAGAAGAAGTCAAAATGCACAATTACCAGTAGTTCCACCTGTGCGGCAGATTGCATCTTCTACTGCCAACACCAGCAGATGGCGTGCTACTCCAACTCAAAGTGGTTCTAACGGTGTCACCAAAAGCGGATTTCGCCCTAATCGGTTTATACCAAGTCCTGGCGAGTTCAGCCCTACGAGAGTGAGTGCAACTCCCATCGCACCAAGTGGCGGTACTTTACCACCACCAATGGCAGATGGCAACATTGCACCACGCCCCAGCAACGTAGCTTACGACTTCTCACTGGCATCAGTATTGCCACAAATCCCCTACATAGGGAGAGTTGCCTATAGTGGTACGGGAATGATGTATCCATTGTCTATTCCCTCTCCTATTACTTCTGTATTTGGTTGGCGAATTCATCCAATCACAGGTAATCAACGCTTCCATGCTGGTACAGACATCGGTGCGCCTACGGGTACGCCAGTTTTGGCAGCTGCTGCTGGTCAAGTAGAAACTGCTAACTGGTTGGGCGGTTATGGTTTAACCGTTACCCTCAATCACAAATCTGCTCAACAAACTCTCTACGGTCACATGTCAGAAATCTTTGTTCAACCTGGTCAGTGGGTAGAACCTGGAACTGTCATCGGTCGAGTTGGCAGCACCGGGAACTCCACAGGTCCTCACCTGCACTTTGAAGTCCGTCACCTGTCACCGAATGGGTGGGTTGCTACTGACCCAGGCGTGGAATTACAAAGCGCCCTCAGCCAATTAGTGCGAGGCTTGCAAACTGCTCAGGTAAGCCAGGAACCAGGCAGCTGAGACTGGGGACTGGGGAAGATGAGGGAGATGAGGGGGATAAGGGGGATAAGGGGGATGAGGGAGACAAGGAGAGAAGTTGGAGCGGAGGCTTCCTCTGTTAGCGCAGTCCGCCGTAGGCATCCAAACTTCGGAGGACAAGGAGAATAACCCATGCCCCATTCCCCATGCCCCATGCCCCATGCCCAATGCCCCATGCCCCATGCCCCATGCCCCATGCCCAATTACAAATACCCGTGTTCTGCTAGGAATGCGGGTGTAATACCATCCATACTAATTTCATCAGTGATGGTGTGTGAGTTTCCAGGGTAAACGAATTTTTCGACGTATTTGCCGAGAATATCCCCTTCTAGATTTACCAAACTGCCAGGAACCAAATAGCGAAGATTTGTCTCGGTGTATGTGAGGGGAATTACTGCCACCTTGAATTGAGAGAGTTCTGGCTCATAAGCAGCTACTGTGAGACTGATGCCATTGACAGCTATGCTACCTTTGGGGACAATATACCGTGCGATCGCCTCGGATGCAATAAAGGTCATTTCCCAAGAACTAGCCGTTTGTTCTGCCACTAGGAGTCGACCGATGCCGTCTACATGACCCATCACAAAATGACCGCCAACTTTACTGCCCACCCTTAGCGATGCTTCTAAATTGACATATCTCTGTTGCGTTTGCTCACTTAAGAGAGTTGTGCGGCGTAGCGTTTCCGGTGAAGCCGTGGCAATAAACCCGTCTTTTAAAACTTTTTCCACTGTCAGGCAAACACCATCTACAGCAACACTGTCACCATAAGCCAAATCTTGCATAATTACTTCACGCGACTGGCTTACACAAGTAATTTGCCAAGAATCGCCCCCTAAGGGTTCCATCGTTCCTAATGCCTGGATTAATCCTGTAAACACGGCTTTTTTGTCAAACTAACTCTATTTATTGCCTACTTTTGCTTAAAATCAATTGGTAATTGTCACATAAATCTCCAACATCCAAGTATATTTTATGACTTTTTTTAGTATAGGAATATTAACACATTAGCATCCTTCACAGGGCATACTTGGGTAAGAAGGTTATTGTCTAAGAAGACCAATTTGACTTACTCTGGTTTTCACCACAAGTTCGGAGTTTAATAGAAGCAATTATAGAGAACGAATGCTTATGTTTATTACTGTCGCTCAACCGCCTAAAAAGGGGTGCTATTTATTACATAGCATCCAAAGCTCTCAAAGCATTGTAGAGGCTTA
>NZ_JAIVFR010000127.1 GCF_020829685.1 Nostoc sp. CHAB 5715
TGAAAAGTCAGGTTGAGCGACAGCATTTGCTTGTTGAGCGACAGCATTTGCTTGTTGAGCAACAGCATTTGCTTGTTGAGCAACAGCATTTGCTTGTTGAGCAACAGCATTTGCTTGTTGAGCGACAACATTTGCTTGTTGAGGGACAACATTTGCTTGTTGATGGACAACATTTGCTTGTTGAGGGACAACATTTGCTTGTTGAGGGACAACATTTGCTTGTTGAGGGACAACATTTGCTTGTTGAGCGACAACATTTGCTTGTTGCGTTCATCCCGAAACAAGAGACAGATCGGAATCAATAAGTATAAACACAGGGTAAATCTTCATTATTGCGTTTAAATTAAATCTATAAAACTACTTTTATTACGCAGAAAGATATCCGAGTATCTTGAAAAAGAACTATTCCAGAAATATTTGCCATGTCTTGAAAAAATCGCGGTTCTGCTGCTGTAGACAAAGCTCAACGCCGTCTCGCGCTGCTTAAATCCATCAATGATGAGTCGGAGAAGGAGAAGTTTTAGGTAAGCTAATCGGCATTCAAATTGCAACATAGCTACTATTGCTTTTATTTTTTATCTGACGATGCGACTTAATTAAGCTGACGCGCATCTAAATTTGATAATTTAGCGCTTGAAACCGTTTGCTGCCTTAGATTACCCTGTGAAACTAGATGACGAACAGCTTAGGAGCGATGGGGTATCAAGAGGAAGGCATGATCCTTACCATTGATTTTTCCATAACCTGTAATCTGTCCAGCGTCATTAATATCAATGGCACTAGTTAGCGTCCAGCCGGAGTTAGGACGGATGAGATTGTTGAGGTCTTTCCCCCTTTTATTTTTGCACCATAAAAAGGCACGAGCTTCTGGGTTTGGAGTATTAGTCTCTACCGTTCCCACTACCCAACCTTTGTTGTTGATACCAGTTGCAACACAGTCGCTGCTAGACGCACCAAGCTCAACAATATTACCATCCTTATCCCAAAAAACACATTTTCTATTTGCTTCTCCAACTATCTCTCCCAAGTTATTAATAGCTACTGCTTGACTCCAGTTAGATTCGTCTGTAGCATCTCCAATCGTGCCGAGATTTATGAGATTGCCGTTTTTCCAGAGATGGGCGCGACGAGCAGTAATATCAGAGCAAATCGTTGTGTTATTATATTCAGGGTAAAAGTCACATTTTTGGCGGAGAGCGACTTCTGAGTAACCTACTATTAAACCAAAGTTATTAATGTCATAGGCAAAGCATTCCCTAGAGGAATCAGAGCAAAGATTACTTTTTACACCATTTTTTATAACAAAGGCTTGATTACCTTGTGAAATAATTATTTGGTTCGCGTCGTTGATAGCTTCAGCACGTGTCGAATCTTCTGTAGAAGGAGTAATGTCAATCATCCCAGTTTTTTTATTCCAGGCAAAGGCATGAAAAATACCATTGCCGTTAGGATCTTGTTTACCTGTGTGTGCCCCACCAACAACTTTGCCAGAATTATTTACATCCCAAGCGACACTTCCATCGCCGCCAAGTGTACCAATATCTTTGATTACACCGTTCTCCCACAAAAAGGCACGGAAGGAGGAGCCATCTCCTTTAGCTGAATAGCCAACTACTTGACCTAATTTATTGATCCCTGTACTGATGCTCGCATCATAGCCAGGAAGTGTACCCAGATCAACAATTGAATAATAAGGAACTGGTGCTGATTCTACGCTGCCAAGAATCATCAAAGTAGCGCTGACACCACCTAATAAGACGTTAGTAGTTAGTTTTATAGACTTTAGGTTGATTTTGGACATTTTATTTTGACGCGTTTGGTCGTTTATTTTTTTGGTAGTCCTGAATCGAATTTTAGCTGATTAATCAGCTAAAATTCGATTCAGATACTGTAAAATTGCTACAGCGATCGCTACACTCAAGATAAAGCATAGCCAGTAAGTATTGGTAATAATTTGTGGTTGATCTAATGCCCATCCACCCAAGGGATGACCAATAAAAGAACCAACAGCCCAGCACAAAGCGTTGATGGAAAAATAAACGCCGCGTTGATTTTCCGGGGCTAACTCAGTCACTAAAGAAGCAGCAGATGGGGTATAGGAGACAATCGCCACAGCAAATACTCCCAATGCTAATATTACCCAAACTAGATGATGAGATGGGGCAGTGCCGCTTACCCAAATCAGTCCAAAACCAATCGCCCAGAAAATAGCGGAAACTGTAAGCGCGAGTGTGTGTGAGCAGCGTTTTAAAATACTAGTTACAGGCAACTGACAGATAATAGCGAACACCAGATGCCAAGCAAATAGAACGCTAATCGTAGTTTGAGCAAATCCTTCGGGAGTACTTTTTATAACAAAGTTTTTGAAGTAAAGCGGCAGGGTGCTGTGGATTTGAGAAATATAGATTGTGAAGAATATATTAACTGCTATGTAGAGCAGGAAACGGCCATCTCTTAATACTGCCATCCAAGAAGCAAAAAGTTCTATCTTTTCAGATTCCCCTATCTGCTGCTGTTCAGTTTCACTAATTCCTACATAGACAACCCCAAAAAACATCAAAAAAGAGATGGCATCAATGACAAAGAGCCATCGATAACTCCCAATTATTGAGATCAAAAACCCAGCCAGCATAATTCCGATCGCTAACCCAAGATTATCAGCTAGTCGGGCGATCGCAAAAGTTTCCCGGCGATTGTCAATCTGGCTAGCGTCAGCAACAACAGCTTCAGCCGCAGGCCAATACAAACCTATCCCTAAACCGCTAATCAAGCTACCGATTACCAAAATCGTAAAATTATTGGTTGCAGCTAACACTAGAGAACCAATTGCTAAAATCGCCGTCGCTAGCAACAAAGTGCGGCGGCGTCCCCAGTGTTCAGAATCAGCCAAAGAACCACCTACAATCCGCCCTACAATGCCGAAAATCGAAGCGCTACCCAAGGCTACCCCAACACTGGTTGCAGATAAACCAACTTGATTGACAAAAAAGATGGGGGCGTAAAACAGGGTACAGCCAGTACCAACTTCCGATAGAAATCTACCAATTGCAAAAATCCATATCTGGGGATGTATCGAAGGCAGCCACGATGATAACTGCGATTGAGAAGCTAATTTCATGAGTTTAAATGTCATAGCTTGATGACATTTTTGTAATTCTTATCATTGGCTGCTATTTTCCTCATTCATTCCACAGGGTTTCCACAGGGATTTTAACAGTTTTCCACAGGTTCTCTACGGACTAACGGGCTTCTTACTCTCTGATTGGGGATTGTTGATTAACAGTGGGAAGGAACTTAAAGGACTGAGTTCTTGTAAAGTAAAGTAACAAAAAATTGCTTTAAATGCTGATTATTACGTTCGTATTTATTTTTTATACAGTCGTTTTTAACATTTCGCAGCATTGACAAACCCACCCCCTCTTGGCGCACAATGATTCGGCTTGCTTTTGTAATCCGTTCAACCGTTGGCATCAAATGTGTAAAATATATTACCACCAGATGTGGGCGTAGATTGGCGGGCTGGCGAAAGAGCGTGTGAAGTAGCCCTAAGCCGCTTCAGCGCAAGCAACTTGTCCCTCTTGATTATCCTCATAGGAGGAAAATCTCATGAAAGCAACGGTTAGCATCTTTACAGAAATTCCCGAAACACTCCACGAATCCTTAAAAAACTACTTAGAAACCCATCCCGACTGGGATGAAAACAGAGTATTAACGGCGGCGCTATCATTGTTTTTACTCCAAAATGGAGATAGCGATCGCCGTGCTGCTCGAGTCTATCTGGAAACTTTGTTCCACCACTCCACAGTAGAAATGCCCTGTACCGACTCACCAGCAACAGCTAATTTACTAGACACCCCATAGGTACTGGTATGAAGCCCTAATACGGGCACGGCAAACCGTGCCCCATTAATAGGATTTTGATCCAAAGCGATCGGTCATATCAGGGTAATATTACAACAAAAAAGATCAGTAGATTCTGATCCTCAAAGAGGTTCCAATAGTTTCTCCTGTTACCAAAACTAGTTGGTAATAGTGCAAAATTTAGAATTGAGACAAAACTTGAATATATTAGCTGACCGTTAGTACTTGTTATATAACGGTTTTATTGGAAGTCGGCGGGAAACTCCATCCCGCAAGTGGCGTGGTGAGGGATAGCCGCCCGCCGACTTAGGGCATAGGGCATAGGGCATTGGTAACTCTTCCCCATGCCCCATGCCCCATTTCCCATGCCCAAAAACTCCATCCCGCAAGTGGCGTGGAGTTTTTCATTTTGAATACAAACACGTTCGTAGGGGCGCATAGCTGTGCATTGGTGTCACTAATGGGTTTAAATTTGATACAGCGCAGATGCCGCTCAATGTGATGGATGCCCACTATCGAAGCTTTGAAAAGCTGGTTGTGCCAGAACTGGTTAAACAAAACATCGGCATTCTGGGAATGAAAAGCTTGGCAAACGGTATTATTTTACGATAAAAGCGATTAGCGGTTAGCGAGCTTGCGATTAGTTTTAAACAAGCCGCCCAATATGAGCGGGGTATTAACCTCCCCAAGACTAATTTTTCGCCCACGAGGGGCGAGGCATGTACCGGGTTAATAGCTAATAGCTAATAGCTAACAGCTTTGTCAAATTGGACTTAAAAGTTATTTAATTTGTAGCTTATCTATTGCCCAATTATCGGTAATAAAAATCAAAGTCTTTCAAAGTTAAAATTCTTAAACGCAGTAAATTATATAAATACTTAATAATTTTATTGCTTTTAAGTATAATTCTCTGCCCAATGAAGCGTTCGGGGTATTCTAGCTTTGTTTGTTGCTCAAAATATATTGCTACATCCTCCATTTTCGACTCTCCCTTTTTGATTCTGACGAATTCGATTCTATTCTTAAAGAAAGAGATACCCTCCATTGCACTCCATCTAACAGGTAAACCTGCTTTAGCAGCTGCTAAACCTATTGCATTACCTTCGGAGTCATACAGTCCATTTAACTCACAATAAGATGCCAGAATTTCCCACTGTTTAAGAAATTCCATTTCCCTTCCAGAGTCTTTTGTAACTGCAAATAAATATTCATAAACAAAATTAATATCTTCATTTTCTAGTTCTAGATTTAACTTTGAAGCAGCCTTTTTAACCACTTTAAACTCTTTCAGAAGTTTGGCATCAGGATTGCCAGCTAGAACCCTAGCATACTTTTTAGGCATATTTTCACAACCCCTTGCTGTTATTCCTGGCATTGAAATGCATTTCGGATTTTGTGGAACTGGCGCTAATATTCGCATATCTGCATCAATGAATATGCATGAATTAAATAGAGATAAACCCTTGGCTATTGCAAATCTTTTGTCATGGTAAAACTTAACACTTTGTTGTCTATGCTTAAATGCCAAAACGTTAGGTTGTTGGCTAAAGTCGCTAGGACAATCAGTTAAAATAACAAAAGAACTGTTAGGCGAATATTTTTCGATATCTTTTGCTAATAACAATGCAAGATTACGATAGTTCTTACCACATGCTAAAGTACAAAAACAAAATCCTTTTTTGTCTTGAGTCATAGCTTTTTACGCCCCTTCTAATTAAATAAAAATCTGCAAAGCTAAAATTCTAAACAAAGTCGAGTATACTTGGAGTCATAGTTGCTATCTCTTTACCAGAGATACTGCGGATGCACATTTCAGAATTTGTAAGTAACTACGCAAAATTAATTACAGTCATTGCGAGCGAAGCGAAGCAATCCCAGCCTTTGCGATTGCTTCATTTCGCTTCACTGCATTCGCAATGACATTGTGTAATTAATTATGTTTACCTACTTACGTAATCTTAACGCAATTAAATCTTGGATTTATAAAATTTTAGTACAAAATAAGTCTTCACCACTAGCTAATGATCTCATTTTTAGTAGAACATCATTGCTGGCGGTGAGCTTTTACGGTAATTTGTATGTTGGTGAAGCGTTCTACTATCTAAGAAAAAGAATCTAAATCTAAAGATTGCATACCTTCGCGTTCTATAAAGGTCATCATGCTTCCCAATTGCAACCAAACTAATAAACAAGTAAAGAGACTAATTGGTAGACCGACTCCTAAAGCCAAGGAGGTGGGAAAGCCAAATATTGCTAACCCTGAAGACAAAAATAGACAAGTACCGCCAGTTATACCGATAAATGGCACCAGTAATTGTTTCAATGAGGAACGCGGTTTAGTATTTTCTGTACGCTCGCTTGGCCATTTCTGTACAATTACTTTCAAAGTGCCAGATAATGCCAAACCAGATGTTAATGCTGTCAGAAAGCCAACAAGTAACAGAAAATAAGGCGGTTGCAGAGGAAAATAGTACATGAAAACTCCTGATTTATATTAAAGATTTTTTAGTTTTTATTTGTTGACTGGTTCCCAGCAAAAGGCGAAAGGAATGTAGTTTTTGGCAAAATAGCAGCTGCCCCTTCCCTGGATAAGTCTGTTAAAATGCCGATCGCTACATTTAATAAACGATCCGGTTTTAAGTCATCTTTAACCAGGTTCCACAGGCGTTGGACATCTTCTGTGTGGAGGCGGTCATCTTCGGTGAGAGCAAGCACCAGCTGTCGCCGCAGAAATTTACCTTCTTCCGACATCAAATATTGGAACCCCATCTGGGCTGTGGGCAATACATCAAAGTTGTTATCGGTACGAGCGATCGCAATCAAATTCTCTAATCGCTGCCACTGGAATTTACCATCTTTAAACAACACATTCAATAATCGTCGCCGTAATTCCGGTGATTCCCCTGTCAGCAACCGCCGTGCTATATAGGGATAACCCACTTCCACAATTTTGAAATTCGGGTTGAGGCTTAGGGCAATACCTTCTTGAGTCACCAAGGAACGAATAATCAAAGCAAACTTCGCCGGGACTCGGAAAGGATATTCGTACATCAGTTCCGAGAATTCATCGGTAATAGTTTTGAAGTTAAAATCCTTGACATTTTTACCAATGGCGCTTCCCAGCACCGCTTCTAATGCTGGCACAATCGGGCAAATATTTGTGTCTGGAGTCAAAAATCCTAATTTTACAAAATCTTCGGCTAAGTCTGTGTAATCTTTATTCACCAAATGCACCAGTGCATCCACCAGTGTTTCTTTGGTGGTTTCCTCCAACTGATCCATCATGCCGAAGTCAATATAAGCCATCCGACCATCGGGTACAGCAAACAAATTGCCGGGATGAGGATCAGCATGAAAGAAGCCGTGTTCTAAAAGCTGTTGCAAACCTGATGTAACGCCAATTTGGATGATCGCCTCTGGATCTAAACCAGCTTCCTGGATACGTTGAGTATCTGTCAACTTGAAGCCGTCAATCCATTCCAGGGTTAAAACGTGGGTATTGGTATAACGCCAGTAAATTCCTGGAACTTTAACTTGGGGGTCGTTGCGGAAGTTGCTAGCAAATTTTTCGGCGTTGCGACCTTCATTTATATAGTCGATTTCTTCAAATAACTTCGTGCCAAACTCGTCCACGATTAAAGTTAGGTCGTGACCGAGATTGAGGGGTAACCAAGGAGCTACCCAACTCGCCCCCCACCGCAATAGATAAAGGTCGCGGGTGAGAATCGGGCGTAAGTTTGGGCGTTGCACCTTCACGGCGACTTCTTCACCACTGATGAGACGACCACGATATACTTGACCCAAGCTAGCTGCTGCTACTGGTTTAGGCGACAGTTCGCTAAAACTTTCATGAATTGGACGGTCGAGTTCAGTTTCGATAATTTTGTAAGCGATCGCATTATCGAAAGGTGGTAACTGGTCTTGTAACTTGATCAGTTCTTCTAGAAAATCCTTACGTATTAGGTCAGGTCTGGTAGAGAGGGCTTGACCAACTTTGATAAAAGTCGGGCCAAGGCGGGTGAGCAGTTCTCGCAACTGGATAGCTCGTTTACCCTTGTTCTGCTCAACTTTATCTTGCCATTCGTCCCACTTGAGACTGAGGATAAATCCTGCAAAAGAGGAGATAATTCTCACCAGTCGCCCCCAGGCTAGCCAGGGACGGTAACTATAGTAGCGAGCGATCGCCTCTGGATTATAGAGTTTTAGCAGAGTAGGTTGATACTGACCCACGCCTTTATTTGCCTCTTCAACTGAAAAATTTACAATGATTGTTTTTTTCCTAACCCACAAGTTAGTTGCAAGTTCAGGATAGCGGTAATCTTTTATCTAAAACAACTAGAACTCTACCCTTTTAGGATACTGTTCGCGGTGATTTTAGCCTATGTTACTGCCTAGATTTGTTTATCTTTTTCTTAATTATACTTTATAAAACTACAACTACTTATCAACGTTTCAGATGATTTTATTTTTTCTTAACTATTTTTTATAAAAATATAAATATCTACCTGTGTCTGATTATGCAAATTTAAATAAACTGCGATCGTAAGTAACTTTATTTACTAACAGTTATATGGAGTAGTAGTACTATTACTGTCTTGGATTTAATCTTCGTTACCAATCCCGCCTCGGAATAAATTCCTCTTGCTTATAGCTAAAGTCCTCTCAAGAGGACTAAATACACAATTTTCAGCCATGTAGAAGGATGTCTTATAGCGGTTTTCAGTTGAGTAGGTATATAAACCCACCCCCAACGCCCTCTAAGAGCAAGCGAGGAGCTTGCTCTGATGTACCTCATTTGATTAGGAAAAGCTATGTGTAAAAGGTAAAATTTCAGTCCACTTGAGTGGACTTGAGCTATTAGCCCAGAACTTAAGTTCTGGGCGGGATATCGGATGAGCGCTACACTTTGACTTCATAAGAAAATTATTATTTATAAATGCTAGAAATTTGGCAATTGATAATGATTTTGACACAATTACCAATTACCAATTAGCTACTTTTAGCCATAGTGTAATGCTATTTAGATTTAGCCTCCAAGTTTTCTAAACGGCTTCTCAATTCCTGATTTTGTTGTTTGAGTTGGTCGAAATCCTCACGCAATTGACGCAGGGTTTTTTCTGAACCAATATTCTTGTGCACTTTAGAAATTTCTTCTTCAGCATAGCGACGTACACGCCCATCGGCTGTTTGTTCAACTAGCGATCGCAAAATCCCCACTGCTTTGGGTGTTTCCATTTGTCCTAATGCTGCTGCTACCGACACTTGCGTTAAAAAGAAGGTTTCTTTGGCTAGTTCTGTTAATTTTTCTAAAATTCGTTCCAAATTAACCGGACTTTGACCTACAGAAATCTTTCCTAAAGCGCGAATTGTGGCTAAACGTAGGGGTTGTGGTACACCGAGTTTGGTGTATTCTATTAGCAAATTTAAAGCTGCTTCCGAGGTTTTGAATTCAGCTAAACCAGCGATCGCACCACTCCGCACGACTTCATTCCAACCCGCCTTTTCTTCTAAAACGGATTTCAGCAGCTTTAATATCTTATCTTCCTTGGGTTTTTCTTCCAAGTTTGCAGATGCGATGGCCCCGATCACACGAGAAGCTGCTGCTTCAACGTAATAGCTAGGATCGCCCTTTTGCACTAACCCTCTTACAACTTTATAGCTTTCAGCAGTTTTGATTTGAGCAAGTGCTTCCACTACAACTCGTCGCACGTAAGCATTTTTATCTTTTAACCCAAGAACTAAGCCATCAAAGGCTTGGTCTAAATTGATTTTGGCTAGTTGTTTCACCGCTTCCACACGCACACCCCACAATGGGTCATTTTTGACCGCCGTAGACAGTGCAATGGTAGCTTCTAAGCCGCCTTTTTTCGCCAAAGCTTCTGCTGCGTAAATACGTGAAATCGGGTCGGGATCAAATTCTAACTGTGCTTTTAACTCTGATATTGGATACTCCAAAGTTACTGTTTTCAGATAATTATTCCCAACATCAAAGCTGATAAATTGGGGCTTATTTTCTAGGGGAAAGTAGAAGCTTTGTTCACGCTCATTTACCCGCACTACAAAAGTTTTGAGTTGTGAGTTATTAATTATGAGTTTGGATTTCTTTTTAACTCCTAACTCCTGTACAGACGCGATTAATCGCGTCTCTACTCCTAACTCCTCATTCCTCCCTTCTTCCTCTTGGGTATAGCCAAAACCAATAGGTATTTTTAAATCAAACAAATCTTTACTGCCATTTTTACCTTCAGCAGCTTGGGTTTGAGTTAGGGTAATTTTTGCTAATTTAGCATCCCCATCCCAAGAGTAAGCTACTTTAAAATCGGGATGACCACCACGAAAAACGTATTGGTCAAAGAGGAATAAAAGATTACGTCCGGTAGCCTTTTCAATCGCCCTGAGTAAGTCTACTGTTTCTACGGTTTTATGGGCATTATCTTGAACAAATGTTTGGATAGCCTGCCAAAACAACTCATCTCCTAATTGGGCCCGAATCATGTGATAAACACAAGATCCTTTTTCGTAAATGTGGCGATCGTAAAGCTCAATAGCTTCTCGGTAAACATGTGTTACCATCGGGCGACGATAGCGACTACTATCTTCACTTAAGTAACGACGAGCTTCTAATAAACGATAGTAAGCTGCTTCTTGAAAACTATATTCCTGTT
>NZ_JAIVFR010000128.1 GCF_020829685.1 Nostoc sp. CHAB 5715
TTCAGAATACTCTACCCATAAAGGGATAGAGTTTTAATTATTGTTGAATATTTAATACTAGTTTCGCTTAACCTCGGGCGAGGTTTTAACCAATATTCATTACCCACTCGTACAGAATTCATACCTGAATTCTGACCGGAGGCGGAGCTTTCCTTGCTCCGCTCCTGAGTTCTGAATTCTTCTTATAAACCCACACAAAAATAAAGAGAGTGGGAAACGCGCCAGAAGTTCGCTGCGTCACAGTGTATCCAAAAGAATTTGTTGGTGAAGTATTTGCCTAAATGTACTTTTAGGCGAAAAAGTTGGCGTGCTATTCTTGTGGAATCAACACACTGTTTTTCTCCGAACTTAGCATCATACATAGAAATCAAACCCTGAGTCACAAGGATTTACGGATGCTAATTGAAACCAAAATCGGAACTTCTTTGAACTACTATCTAATCGCTTTTGATGCTAATGGCAAAGAACGCGACAACAATGGAGAGCTAATTAGCCAAAAGGTATTAGAACTCTTATCCAGGTCTGAGAAACCAATCACAGATGTCTTTTTGATGAGCCACGGATGGCAAGGTGACATTCCGGCGGCAAAAAACCAGTATGACAAATGGATTGCAGCTATGGCTAAAAACCAGGCTGATATTGAAAAAATGCAACAGGTGCGACCAGGATTTAACCCCCTGTTGATCGGTTTACATTGGCCTAGTAAGCCTTGGGGAGATGAAGACCTAAGTGCAGTGTCGCCAGACAAAACAATTGTGTCTTTTGACACGACAGATGATTCTCAGGAAGAGTTAGTTGAACAGTATGCTCAACGGATAGCTGATACTGAAACTAGTAGAGAAGCACTCAGAACAATTTTCGCTGCGGCGGGAGAATATGATGTTGCACCTGAGACATTACCATCAGAGGTGCGTGAAGCTTATGAGGTTTTGATTCAGGAAGCATCTTTAAGTAGTGAAGCAGAAGATGCAGATGCGTGGAGCGAAAACGAATCATTAAATTTAGATCCTGAAAGTGTATATGAAGCTACCCTGATAGAAGAAAACGAAGATGTCAGCTTCGGAATTGGGGATAGTGTGAAATCAGCGGGAGATGCATTTTTGAACATTCCGAGATTGTTATCTTTCTGGAAGATGAAAGACCTCGCTCGGAAAATTGGTCAAACTAGCGGTTTCAATTTGTTAAACAGACTTCAACAGGTGACAAATGAGAGTGTGCGATTTCATTTGATGGGGCACAGTTTTGGATGTATTTTTGTTTCAGCTACCGTAGCAGGTACCAAAAATAACAAATTAATCCGTCCAGTTAATTCTCTTGTCTTAATACAAGGCGCTTTATCACTCTGGTCTTTCTGCTCAAATGTCCCTTATAGAAAAAATATTCCTGGTTACTTCCGCTCCATTATTAGCGATCGCAAAGTTACAGGGCCGATTGTTACTACCCAATCTCAGTATGATAAAGCTGTCAAAAATGCTTATCCTATGGCGGGAACACTGGGAATATTTGGGGGGCAAGATATAGATTTTGACCCTAATAGTGAGAAGACATATCCCGGTGTCGGTGGCATTGGTTGTTATGGAATTCAGGGTGATGGTTTAGAAATTGTTAATGATCCAAAAGGTATGCTACCCCTGCAAGAATCCTACAACTTTGAACCCGGGAAAATTTACAACTTGGAAAGTAGTAAATATATTATTGTTCCTCCTAGCCTATTAGACCTTTTCACGGGCGCTCACAACGCTATTGACAAAGCTGAAGTAGCTCATGCTGTATGGTCGGCAGCGCTTGCTAGTTAATTAAACAGTGTCTTTAACAGGTAAAAAGTAAAAAGAGAATTCCCCAAATTTTAATTAGGGAATTTTAAGCGATCGCCTTTTTATCCATAAATAAATTTAGGCGGTTCACATTTGCTTCGTTCGGTGAATTCCAAATACAAGGACTAGGTAAAATGAGCATAGAACAGCTGACAAAAGAGCTATATTTCAATGGAATTGACGGTGCATCAGGAGAGTATTTGTTGCCTCCTTTGACACCTGAGCAGCTTTCTAAAATTGCTCAGGGCGAAGATTTTGATCCCATAGAAATCAGCGAACTCAAGAAAAAGGATCTGCATGTTAAAGGTTTAGAACCCGACTTTGCCCCGATAGAGGGAGTAGATCCTAAAGACCTTGCACAAACAGGTTGGGGAGTTATTTTCGCTTTTAATGCCGATCCAGCAATCAAAGAAGCGCTGAAGGAATTGTTAGAACATCGGCAAAAACAAGCCTCGAAAAATCACGAAAACTATTATAAGGAATACACTGGCCCTAAAGGTTATCGTCCAGGGGAATCAAAAAATCAATTTTTGTCGCGTCATGGAGTTGGTCCAGGCCCTGCTGACCCAGATAAAATGCCTTATTATCTGTTGATTGTTGGCGATCCAGAAACCATTCCTTATCGTTTTCAGTACCAACTTGATGTGCAATATGCGGTGGGTCGGATTTACTTTGATACCCCCCAAGAATATGCTCAGTATGCTCGCAGTGTTGTACAGGCTGAAACTACTAATTTAAACCTACCTCGTCGCGCTAGCTTTTTTGGGGTACGTACCAAGGGTGATGCAGCCACTGAACTTAGTGCTGATAACTTGATTCGGCCCCTAGCTGATTGGATGCTGGATGAGCATAAAGACAATAGTTGGACAGTACAAACCTTACTCGCAGAAGAAGCCACCAAGGCACGGTTAGGGAAACTGTTAGGAGGTGAAGAAACACCCGCTTTGCTGTTCACCGCTAGTCATGGTATGGGCTTTCCTAATGGAAATGAGCGGCAACTACGCCATCAGGGCGCTTTACTCTGTCAGGACTGGCCCGGCAAAGATAAGTGGACTAAAGCAATTCCCGAAGAATTTTACTTCTCTGCGGACGATGTTGGCGATGATGCTAAGTTACTAGGGCTAATTGCTTTTCACTTTGCTTGTTATGGTGCTGGGACACCTAAATTTGATGAGTTTGCCCATAGAAAAGGCTCTAATGAAAGACCAGCGATCGCTCCTAACGCCTTTATTGCACCTCTACCCCGACGGCTCCTGAGCCACCCCAACGGCGGTGCTTTGGCTGTCATCGGTCATGTAGAACGAGCTTGGGGTTGTTCTTTCGTTTGGGAAAAAACTGGTAAGCAATTAGCAGTATTTCAAAGTACCTTAAAGCGATTGCTAGATGGTCATCCTGTGGGGTCAGCTGTTGAGTATTTCAACGAGCGCTATGCTGAACTTTCTTCTGATTTGAGTACAGAATTAGAAGAAATTAAATATGGTGCGATCAGCGATCCGATGAATATATCTGGTATGTGGACGGCAAACAATGATGCTCGTAGTTATGCCATTATTGGCGACCCCGCAGTTAAATTAGTTGTGGGTGACAATCAGACAAACGATCGCTCTGTTATCTCATCAGTGAATTTACCTACTGCTCCTGCAACACCCCAAGCATCTGATACATCAGCAATTGGGCAAGCCCAGGCAAACTTAACCCAAGCCCTAGAAAAGTTTGTCAACACAGTTGAGCAAGCTTCAGTTGACCGCACGGAAAAACTTCAGGCGGCACTGTTAGCCGTAGTTAGTCTAGTTGACACCTTAAAGAAATTGAAATAATTGGGAATTGGGAATTGGGCATTGGGCATTGGGCATTGGGCATTGGGCATTGGGAATTGGTTATTAATTCTTCTCCCTCATCTCCCTCATCTCCCTCATCTCCCTCATCTCCCTCATCTCCCTCATCTCCCTCATCTCCCTCATCTCCCTCATCTCCCTCATCCTCCCCTGCTCCCCCTGCCCCCTACTCCCTACTCCCTGCCCCCTACTCCCCACTCCCATTAACTAATCATGAAATTCGGTGTTATTGTTTTTCCCGGTTCTAATTGCGATCGCGATGTTGCTTATGTAACCAGAGACTTGCTCTTACAACCGACTCGTATGGTTTGGCATCAAGAAACGGACATTACTGATTTGGATGTCGTTATCATCCCTGGTGGCTTTAGTTACGGGGATTATCTGCGCTGCGGTGCGATCGCGCGTTTTTCACCCGTGATGCAGCAGGTTATCGAACATGCCCAAAAGGGTAAGTTTGTAATCGGTATTTGTAACGGTTTTCAGGTATTAACTGAAGCTGGACTTTTGCCAGGGGTGTTGACTAGAAATCGGGATTTGCATTTTATCTGCGATCGCGCCCCCTTGAAAGTTGAGCGGACTAATCTCCCTTGGACACAAGCTTACGCGACTGGTGAAGTTATCACTTTGCCCATTGCCCACGGGGAGGGGCAATTCTACGCTGATGAAGCCACTCTTGCAGAAATTGAAGATAACGGGCAAGTTGTGTTTCGCTATGAAGGGGAGAATCCCAACGGTTCACTGAACAACATTGCCGGAATTTGCGATCGCCAGGGCAATGTGTTGGGGATGATGCCGCACCCAGAAAGAGCGTCTGACGCGATGCTGGGGAATAGCGATGGCTTGAGGCTGTTTCAAGGATTGTTAGAGAAGGTAGCCGCATAACCTAGAGCAAATATCGAGCGATTAGGTTGGGTGTTTTGCGATCGCTGTCTGAAAGATATACTAAGATTCGGCGTTGCATATTTGTGGGATGATTTTGCTAGTTTTGTGGGATGGGCATCTTGCCCGTCCTTTATATTTCAGGGCGGGCGAGACGCCCACCCTACAAGAATCATCCCTTGATTCAGCAACGCCTAAGATTCTTCTACAAACGGCGATCGCTCCATCACATCAGGTCTTAGCTGTAAGCAGCGATAGAATTTGCCTTACCGATAGCGTACCCCTACGGGAAAGCAAGCTATAGGTCTTAAACCCTTGCTCTCTCTGGTAGTGGCAGGAAACAGAGCAAAGCCTGAGCCGTTTCCTGTCTTCTCCGGGGCAGTTTTCCTCCTGCCTCCTGCCTTCCTTGATAAATTAACGTACCTCTTTAAGAGTATCAATTTGCTTGGTAAACAACTCAGTAAATAAACTAAGCACAGTCCGTTCTTCGCGTACTTTTATATTGGCACTAATTGACATACCTGATTGCAACGGGACGTTTTTACCCCTAATCACTAAGGATTGTTGATCTAAATTGAGCTTTGCCGGAAATCTATAAAACTGATGTGTTTGGTCTGGCGGTAATGCGTCTGACCCTATCCCAGCCAGTTCTCCTTTGATATCGCCAAATTCGCTGTAAGGAAAAGAGTCAATTCTGATATCTACTCTCATACCTTTTCGCACAAAACCAATATCTTTGTTAGTGATGAAAACTTCAGCTATATACTTTTCATTTGGGACTATTTGCAGCAGTTTTGTAGTCGGAGTCGCTACAAATCCAGGGTTTTTTGCTTGTAAATCGAAAATTGTTCCGGCTACAGGCGCACGGAGTTCTTGATATTTAACATTTAACTGTGCTTGAGCTATTTTACTATTGACATCTGCCAAACGCTGCTCATTATCTAAAATAACTTTCATGAATTGGCTATCGATTTGGGCAATGCGCTGTTTGTTATCAGCTATCTTATCCAAAATGTTTTTATCAGAAAGAGCCACCGTATTGCTTAACTCTTGTTGCCTTTTTTCTATATCAAACTGGAGGCGTTTTTCTTCCTCATTTAATTGCGCTATTTCTGCTGTACGGTTTTGTACTTCTTGTTGCTGGTTGAGATACTGAAGTCGAGAAATTCCACCTTCTTGTGCTAATATCTTCAGCTTATCTAAAATGCGCTGTTGAATAGCTAAAATTGATTTACTATCTTCAAGTTTAAATTGATTTTGACTAAGTTGTTTTTTGGTCTTTTCTATTTCTAATCGCGCTGCTGAAGAACGAGAGTCTAATTCTTTTTTGGCAACTTGTAGAAGTTGTTGCTCATCAATTCCTAGTTCAGAATCAACACCAGAATTTTTTAATTGAGTCCGTAATAATTCATTTTCTCCTACTAACGCTGCCCGACTTTTCAGGAGAAAAGCAGTTTCTTGTGGCAAATTACCGCGCAAATAAAATAGTTCAGATCCCGTGGCATTAGTTGCCCTCATCAATCGGCGATAAATCTGGTTTTCTCTAGTTAATGCGACGCGAATTTTATTCAAAGAATTTAATTCAGCCACAGAAGCAATGGAATCAAAAGTCAGCAACAAATCTCCTGGCTTTACTGCTTGCCCATCTTTAACATTAACTGTTTTCACGACTCCACTAACAGGAGCCTGAACTTCTTTGATTGTTCCTTCTGGCTTTAATTGCCCTGTGGCTGGCACTACTTGCTCAATTTTGGCAAAATAAGCCCAAAGAATTCCAAAGCAGGCTAGCAGCATGAGAGTAACCATGATTGTACGCGACCAAATTGGAGATTGGCGCAAGACAATAGATTGCTCAAATTCCTGACTACTTGAGTTGATTAAAGACTGTTGAGCAGCTTTCTGTTGTTTTGTAAGTACTGATGAATCTTGCTTGACTCCATTTTTCTGATTGCCGTTGACGTGATTCCCATTAAGTTGAGTCATAACGATTTTAGATTTTGGATTTTAGATTTTGGATTTTTTGTAGAGTGGACACTCTTTGCCAATGCGAAAACCTTGATTTTGATATTTTGTGATAGTACCTACCTCACAGTTAGCTATATCTATGGAATGTTAGTCAAACTGAAAATCCTTTGAAAAAGAGGCAGGGAGTGAGGGGGATGAGGGGGATGAGGGAGCAGGGGGAGATGAGGGAGTGAGGGACAAGAATTAATGCCCAATGCCCCATGCCCAATGCCCAATGCCCAATGCAATGACTAATTACAAGTTCACATCTTGTTGCTGATACAGGTAAAAATAATGACCTTTAGCAGCCATTAATTCTTGATGGCTACCTTGTTCTATAACCCTGCTATTATCCATCACTACGATCATGTCTGCATTACTTACAGTGTTCAGCCGATGGGTAATAAAAAATACTGTATCACCCTTGAATGCTTTGGCTAAATTGAGACATATTTGCCGTTCTGTGGGATAATCTAATGCGCTGGTTGCTTCATCTAAAACCAGTAATTTTGGTCGTTGTAAAACAGAGCGAGCGATCGCAATTCTTTGTCGTTGTCCACCTGAAAGTGCAGAACCCCGTTCTCCTACCCGCGTGTTGTAACCGTTGGGTAAGTTCATGATAAATTCGTGGGCGCACGCAACCTGAGCCGCTTCGATAATTTCTTCGGTTGTTGCATCGGGATTGGTTAGGGCAATATTTTCTTGAACGCTACCGTCAAACAACAACGTTTCTTGGGGAACTACACCAATTTGTCGTCGTAGTGAATAGAGTTCCACTTTGGCAATATCATAACCATCAATCAAAATTCTGCCGGACTCAGTTTCGTAAAGTCTCAGCAGTAACTTCATCATCGTACTTTTACCAGATCCACTTTGTCCGACAATGCCGACAAATTTCCCTGGCTCAAATTCGAGGTTGACATTAGAAAGTTGCATAGGCCCACTTGTGCCAAAACGGAAGGAAACATTTTCGTATTTCACTGCTCCCTTAATCGTAGGTAAGGGTATATTGTAGCGGTCTGTTTCTGCTTCTTGTGGGGTATCGACAATATCGCTTAAACGCTCTAGGGACAAGGCTGTTTCTTGGAAGCTTTGCCAGAGTTGAGCTAAACGCAATATTGGGCTGGTGACGTAACCCGATATAATTCTAAAGGCAATTAATTCGCCTAAAGTCAATTCTCCTTGGAGTACTAAATAAGCTCCTACCCACAAAACTAGTAAGCTGCTGAGTTTGTTGAGAAAGTTGCTGGTAGAGTTAGCGAGGGTGGAAGTGACAACTGTTTTAAAACCAGCAGCGACAAACCGAGCGTAACGCTCTTGCCAAGAAAAACGCGATCGCAATTCGATATTTTGCGCTTTTACGGTTTGAATTCCTGACATCACCTCTACTAAATAAGATTGAGTTTCGGCGTTGCGTTCGGCTTTGGCACGTAACTGTCTACTAATGGTGGGAGAAGCAACTAAGGTGATAATTACAAATACTGGAATTGTGCTTAAGCCTATTAAGGTAAGTTCCCAACTGTAAATCAGCATCACACCGATATAGACCAGGGAGAATAGAGCATCTAACCCGACTGTTAAGGCAGTACCAGTCAAGAATTGGCGGATATTTTCTAATTCGTTGATGCGAGTGGAAAGTTCACCCACCGGTCGGCGTTCAAAGTAGCGCAGTGGTAAACGTAATAAGTGGTCAATAATTTGCGACCCTAAACCCATATCGATCCGGTTAGTAGTATCGACAAATAAGTAGGTTCGTAAAGTAGTCAGTACTGCTTCAAATAGTCCGACTACTAAGAGCAAAATCCCCAAAATATGTAGTGTGCCAATACTATTTTGAGTGATAACTTTGTCGATAATTAACTGAACCACCAGAGGATTCGCCAATGCTGCCAACTGCACGAAAAAGGAAGCGATAAAGACCTCTATCAAAACT
The DNA here is from genome assembly GCF_020829685.1 of Nostoc sp. CHAB 5715. Lineage (GTDB taxonomy): Bacteria > Cyanobacteriota > Cyanobacteriia > Cyanobacteriales > Nostocaceae > Nostoc. The sequence continues at coordinate 8,466 of NZ_JAIVFR010000128.1, forward strand.
CGCCGATGGCGTGACAAATAGGGTATAAACCACCGTAAACTAAAACGTTCTTGCGGCGTTTGATTGGTAGCAGTCAGCAATAATACTTTAACTTTGGGCGGAAAGTCGGTTGGGTCAACATCTAATTGTTCAACCAATTGAGCGGGTTTGCAGCGCACAATGCCTTTGGATGGAACACCCACAACTACGGTATTTGCATCCACTTCATATAAAACGGCAAAATTATCACCATAACGAATCAGCGCTGGTGTCGGAATGCGCGTCACTGAGGCGATTGGTAGCTCTATCAACTGCGCTTTAAGTCCGATTAACTCTGCCAGGTAAGCAGTAACTTGAAACGATATAGTACCCTGACGTTTGACTTGCTCAGTTAAGATGCGACGAACCACTTCTCGACGAAACGGCATTTCTAGGTGCTTCGCAATCATTTGGAAGCAGGCGAAGGCTGTATTTAATTCTCCCTTACCACTAAAAAATGGGTATTTTTGTTTTGACGAACTCTTTGAGGTTGGGGGGGCTGTCTGGGTAACTATTTCGGTTGATGCGTAGGGAATATCTAATTCTTCTTGGCTATCTGATTTAGTGTTACTTACCGCAAGTACTATCTCATGACTATCTTCCAATATCAAATCTGACGGATGTATACCAACCAACCGTGCGGGATTTTGACTTATGACTTGGATATTGTCTCTGTCATTGTCCGATTCTATGCGATCGCCAGGTGAGAAATTCGTTACTGTGCCTCCGCCACTCAAAAACCAGACCCTTTCGCTATCGAGTTGGTTGAGTGGAGTTGCCCCGGGAGGGAGGTAATGTATTTTCGCCTGTGGTAAGGCATTTTCTGCCACTTCTTTAAAATTTAAAGTAGCGAGCGGTTGCTGTTTCCAATATGAGCTGAGAATATCGAAAACTTCGATTAAATAGCTGCGGTTCTTGCGAACATTGGCAAAAGCTGGGTATAAACCCAAAAAGCTAAAATATGCCGATGCACTCAAGGTTAAACATACTACTTCGGTGGAGGCGATCGCTGTTTCACAGGCGACATCGCGCAACAAACCAATTTCGCCAATAATTTCCCCTGGTTGCAGCAATTTTAGGGTAATTGGCATTTGCGTCTGGGGGTCATATCCCAACAGGCGCACTTGTCCCTCATAAATGATCGTGATGTGTTCCGGGAGACTTTCTTTACCGATGATTTTCTGACCTATCCGATAGCGCCAAGCTTGCACCTGTTCTGATAGGTTAGCGATCGCTGCATCTGGTAAGTGATCAAACCCTTCTAGGGTGGTAACAAATTCGAGGAAACTGTTCTTAATATAAGTCATATAAAACAAGTAAAAGTGAGGAATTAAGCCGAAAACATTAGGGAGTATTTCTTACTAACAGTGGCAGTGTTGGCTTTTTTGCTACTAGTGGCAAAACTTTTGTGCAATTCCGGTGTCTAAATATGTAAAAGTACAGAGGGGAGGTTCGTCTAATTGCAGCCCTGTATTTATATCACACAGTTACAATTGTTAGGTGTTTTTCAAAATAAAGTAAAGTGTAAATACATTGAGGATAAGTTATCACTTGCTTAACGTCGTATAATTTATACAAATTTAAATTCAGTAATTAGCATTGCAATTATGTAAAATCGATACTCATCATCAAACTAAGACACATAAACGCAGTTATTAAATTTAGCGTCGCTCATTCGCTCATTATTTATGATAATCAACATGAAACTATCACAGATGCTTTTTTAAGTAAATACCCTAATTAAGAATTATGTAATAAAAAAAACTTTAAATTTCTGAACTATTTTTTACAAATTCTTATAGGGATTGACAGTCTCACTGATGGCAAAGACGGTAAGCTTTCCTTAGTAAACACCGATATGCCGGATTTCTGAAAGAATTATCCATCACTTTTTTGCTAGCTTAATTTAGAGGATGTTTTAAAAGTTTTGGGCGAATATAATTCGCTACTACACTAGCATTGTCCACCTCCGTGGACTAACACAAAATCAAGGATTTCAAACCCACGGAGGTGGGTAAAGTCTCG
>NZ_JAIVFR010000129.1 GCF_020829685.1 Nostoc sp. CHAB 5715
GAAAGCTGCGAATCTGGTGTTCTAGCTGGATATCCGTTGATTGACGTTAAAGCAACGCTAATTGATGGGTCATACCACGATGTAGACTCTTCAGAAATGGCTTTCAAAATCGCTGGCTCAATGGCGATGAAAGAGGCTGTGCTGAAAGCTTCACCTGTCATCTTAGAGCCTATGATGAAAGTTGAGGTTGAAGTTCCTGAAGACTATATGGGTAACGTCATTGGCGACCTCAACACCCGCCGAGGGCAGATTGAAAGCCAAAGCACCGAAAAGGGACTCGCTAAGGTAACATCCAAAGTTCCATTGGCGAGCATGTTTGGCTACGCCACTGATATCCGGTCAAAAACGCAAGGTCGGGGTACCTTCACGATGGAGTTCAGCCACTACGAAGAGGTGCCTCGCAGCGTAGCTGAAACTATCATTGCAAAAAGCAAAGGGAACGCTTAGTTAAAATAAGGAAATGAGCATTCATGGCACGCGCAAAGTTTGAAAGGAATAAACCCCACATCAATATCGGTACTATTGGCCACGTTGACCACGGTAAAACCACGTTAACGGCAGCCATCACCCTGACCTTGGCAGCTCTTGGTCAAGCTACAGCTAAAGGCTACGATCAAATCGATAACGCGCCAGAAGAAAAAGCACGGGGTATTACCATCAATACCGCTCACGTTGAGTATGAAACCGAAAGTCGGCACTATGCTCACGTAGACTGTCCTGGACACGCTGACTATGTGAAGAACATGATCACCGGCGCTGCCCAAATGGATGGAGGTATCCTCGTAGTAGCTGCTACTGATGGGCCTATGCCCCAAACCCGCGAACACATTCTATTGGCAAAACAGGTGGGCGTTCCCAGTCTGGTTGTATTCTTGAACAAAGAAGACTTGATGGATGACCCAGAACTCTTGGAACTAGTAGAGCTAGAACTGAGAGAACTGTTAAGCAGCTATGACTTCCCTGGTGATGATATTCCCATCGTCAAAGGCTCTGGTCTGCAAGCTCTCGAAGCAATGACCAAGAATCCTAAGACCAAAAAAGGTGAAAATCCTTGGGTAGATAAAATCTACGAATTGATGGACGCTGTGGATTCTTTTATCCCCACTCCTGAGCGGGATGTTGATAAGCCCTTCTTGATGGCTGTAGAAGACGTATTCTCAATCACAGGTCGTGGTACTGTTGCCACCGGTCGGATTGAACGGGGTGTTGTCAAAGTTGGCGATAACGTTGAACTAGTGGGTATCAGAGATACTCGCGCCACTACCGTAACTGGTATTGAAATGTTCAAGAAGAGTCTGGAACAAGGTATGGCTGGAGATAACGCTGGCGTACTACTCCGGGGTATTCAGAAGGCTGATATTGAACGGGGTATGGTAATTGCCAAACCAGGTTCAATTAAACCTCACCTGGAATTTGAAGGTGAAGTATACGTCCTAACTGAAAAAGAAGGTGGTCGTAAGACTCCATTTTTCGCTGGCTACCGTCCCCAGTGCTATGTGCGGACAACCGATGTAACTGGTACTATCAAAGCCTACACCTCCGATGAAGGCAAAGAAGTAGAAATGGTGATGCCAGGCGATCGCATCAAGATGACAGTAGAATTGATCAACGCGATCGCTATTGAACAAGGAATGCGCTTCGCTATCCGCGAAGGTGGTCGCACCATCGGTGCTGGTGTCGTCTCCAAAATTATCAAGTAGCACCTTTTCGCTCATAACAAAGGAGCAGAGATGGTATTTATTGTACCTCTCTGCTCCTTTCTCTTCCTTTTTAATTAAAGGGAGTAGGGAGTAGGGAATAGGGAGTAGGAAGTAGGAAGAAGCCAAGCAATTTTGTCTCCCTTAACCCCCACTCACCACTCCCCACTCCCCACTCCCCATTCACCATTCCCCTAATTACGCAGAACCTGGAAAATTAAAGATGGCAACTCTACAGCAGCAGAAAATTAGAATTCGCTTACAGGCTTTTGACCGACGCTTATTAGACACATCTTGCGAGAAGATTGTAGACACAGCTAACCGCACCAATGCTACAGCCGTAGGCCCAATTCCTTTACCAACAAAACGCCGGATCTATTGTGTGCTGCGATCGCCTCACGTAGATAAAGATTCACGGGAACACTTTGAAACCCGTACCCATCGCCGGATTATTGATATTTACCAGCCCTCTTCTAAGACTATTGATGCCCTGATGAAATTGGATCTACCATCGGGTGTAGATATCGAAGTCAAACTTTAATTTAGTCATTAGTCATTGGTCATTGGTCATTAGCAAAGGACAAAGGACAAAGGACGAAGGACGTTAGTATAAATTATTATATAGCCCTGAGATATATTTCTTCAGGGCTTTTATTTAGCTAGGAAACAAATGATAGAATGTAGACAAAGTACGGGAAAAGCAGAGAATAATTATTTTTAAGATTAAGTTTATACCAAAGTAACAATGACATCATCTTCTAAAATTGCAGTTCGTGAACTACCTCTGTTCCCGTTACCCGAAGTAGTTCTGTTTCCTACCAGACCATTGCCTTTGCAAATCTTTGAATTTCGCTACCGAATCATGATGAACACGATTTTGGAGAGCGATCGCAGGTTCGGTGTTTTGATGGTCGATCCTGTTAAAGGTACAATTGCAAACACTGGTTGCTGTGCGGAAATCGTTCATCACCAACGGTTGCCAGATGATCGCATCAAGATGTTGACTTTAGGGCAGCAAAGATTTCGGGTATTGGGATTTTTTCGCACTGCTTTTGCGAAGCTGGTGCTACTGCTAATAATTAAATCGTAGTCTTGCAGATCCAAGGCACGAAAGGCAGGAAAATATAGAGGAGCCATTGACCTGAAATATTTTGCTGCACCGGGAATTTTTTGTAAAAAGGTTGTGTTGACTATGCGATCGCCTAAATCTATAGTTTTTTGTGGATCGTACAGAGATGTGAAAATATCTGCTTCGGGATAGCGCTTACAAAGCAGTTCAAACACACGCTCTGCCCCACCTCGCTGGGTTAAATAATCGTGGACTAGAGCAATTTTCATGAAATTTGACCTAATAGGGCATGGGGCATTGGGCATTGGGCATTGGGCATGGGGCACAAGAGGCAGAGGGGCGGAGGGGCAGAGGGGAAAGACTACTGCAACTTCTCCCTTGCTCCCTCATCTCCCTCATCCCCCTCATCCCCACATCTTTAAGCGGACATGATATGAACCGATATTACCCAACTGCTACCAAGATTTTTTCTGAAGCGAAATAAGTGTTTTGCTCTGTTCTTAGTTGGTCGCAAAGTCTGCCTTCAGGTAATTCTACATCCTGGTATGTGAGGACTTGATCCTTAGAAATATCCCGTTTCAGGCGACACCCTTCAGCTAAACCAATTGGTAGAAGATTTTGCTGTTGGACGATATCGGAATTTTCACATTGTCCGTAGGTCATGTAGTAGCCGATGCCATCTAAGGTTTCTCCTGCTTTCAGGTCGATTTTGGCAGTGGTGACAACATCTACTAGCGGGCCTGCTAATGGAGACATGACCGCATCACCGAATAGGACAGCACGGGCTACGGACAAGGGAACTTCAAAATGACACAGGTGATAAGGAGTATAGAAGCTGTAAAGTGGGCCTTCGCCTAATTTGTATAAGTTGAGATAGTGGCGTTGCTTGGGATCGTCGTGAGTGGCAAATACATATACGCCTGGGCCTGGTTTTGCTCCAACTACATAATCGACAATGCCGCCCAGTTCTTTGAGTTGTTCAACATCATATAGCTGGGTCATTTCATCAACATAACCGTTGAAGTCATATCCTAGCATTCCCCGTTTGGCGACTTTCATGCCTGTGGCATTGGCAACGATCGCTTGCTCGAAGGAAATTTTGGTTCCGTCAGCAAAACTAGCCACCATGTGAGGCTTTTGACCCCAACGTTTAGCAAATCCTTCCTGGGTGGTGGGATTGCGATAAGGGTCTTGGAGTCCTTTAATGTTACCGCACAATAACGGAGTTAGACCAATGCTTTTTACAAAGCGGTAGAGGTTCATTTGCACCCCTGGCTGATCGCCATCACAGGCGCTGAGGATCACACCTGCTTTGTCAGCATAGACTTTCAGGATGGGGCCAATAGTGCCGTCGAGTTCGGCATTCATCATAATCACATGCTTGCAATGAGCGATCGCTTCCATTACGATGTGAGCGCCAAATTCCACTGCACCTGTGACTTCGATTAATGCATCAATGCCCTGGGCCCGACACAGTAACTTAGCGTCTTCTGTGACTGCATATTTAGCGTTTGCGATCGCATTTTCTAATTCGCTGACTGTTGCAACAACTTGAATATCTTCAATTCCTGCTTCCGAATAAGCTTGTTTAGCTGCATTAATCTGACGATTGGAGATAGCAACTAACTCCATTCCTGGCACTGAATTGACAATTTGGTTGGCAATTCCTCGACCCATAAAACCAGCACCAATCATTCCCACTTTGATAGGATTTCCTGCTGCTGATCTAGCTTGTAAGGCGCGATCGATAATAATCATGAACTAAACTCCTTTTTAGAACTGTTGGTTGTGATACAAATTTTGGATAATTTTGCACTTAATAATTTTTTACAGCTAAATATTAAGTACATTTTCATGGAAATTAAGATTAGCGATCGCTAGTAACTGGTTGTTTGCTAGATGCTGTAGAAGCAATCTGTTTTTTCTGACTATGATTTTCGATAATTTGCTCTACAACATTTCTGTAAACTTGAGCAAACTTTTCTTTCGTATGATTTGCTCTTGCGTATTCCCATGCTTTAAGAGACATCAGCTTTAGGTCTTCAACAGGCAAATTGGAAATATTTCTAACTTTGTCCTTAATTCCTTCAACGGAAAGATTATCGAAAATCACACCGAAATCATGAACATCTACACCAGATTCGTAGCTTAAAATTGGAATTAACCCGGCTTGCAAGCAACTGATTACTGCTCCTGACTGCCCTTCAGAAACGGAAGGATAAACAAGCCCTAAACAGTTATTTGTCACCTCTATAAAGTCAGGGCTAGTAACATCAATCCAACCATAAGTGTGGATGTTAGGTGTTTCGTACAGTTCTTTATAGAAAGCTTGATCAAATTCTTTATCACTACTTACCGGGCCACAAATTGTTAAATGGTATTCCGACATTTGGGCAAAGGCATCTAAAACTAAATCTAACCCTTTGAGGACTAAAGCACTACCACCAAACCACAGAAAGCGCTTTCTTACAGCTTCAAAATCTTTGTTGTCGGGATAAGGATAAACCACGGGCGAAGAAATTGGAATGCGATACATTGGTTTGTTGGCATACTTGAATGTATCAGTTGTGAAATCATTACCCAACACAATCGCGCAATCGGCATATTCAATTCCCAAGTTAGGAACTTCAAATCGCTGTGGTTTTAAAGTTATGCCTTTGCGCTGTTGTAGTTCTAGAAGCCTGTTGCATTCTGCTGCATTGCGAAACACCATATTAGCAATATCAACGTGGAAAATTTTGATGCAATCTTTGTTGAGTTTTGGTGCAAGCGCTTCCATTCGATGACGGATATCAATGAAAAATGCGTAGTCTTTTTGCGGAACGAATTTATCATTGTGGAACTGGATAACATCAACGTTATAGCCTAAAGTTAAAAAAGTTTGGGCTATTTGCCAAACTTCCCAGTACCAAGTATGGTCTTTAGGCATTGGCTGACCAGGTTTTAAGAGGAATGGCTCAATCCGATAAGAAAGAAGTACATTTCCTTTGGAAGGCTGTTTAGGCTTTAGTGAAACAACCTGTAAAGTCTTAGCGTAATTAATGCGATCTTGGACTTTGTTGGAGACAAAAGAGATACTATTACCGACACGAGATAGAAGACTATTTGGCATTTATTTCTACCCTAATTAATTATTAGACCTCTTGCATAAGTCGAATAGACCCCCCTTTATCTCCCCTTATAAAGGGGGGGAAACTTGAAATTTTGCCCCCTCCCCGATGTGTTGGGGAGGGGTGATTCAAGGATTTTTGCAAGAGGTCTATTGTATTACCTCATGCAGAGCAGGCAGTATGTTCTACGAGAAACACCTGGCGTAGAGAAAGAGTCTATAGTTATCTGGAAGCTGTACCGCCAACAGTCATCATTCTCAACAAAGGCCAATTTAAATCTTTCTCAGATATTTCAGTCACATCTAGAGGCCAATCAATGTTAAAAAATGGGTCGTCATAGCGTAAACCTCTTTCATACCCTGGCGTATAAAATTCACCTACTTGATATACGACTTCAGTCTCATCTGTGAGTGCTTGATAGCCGTGAGCAAACATTTCTGGAACATACAAAGCGCGGCGGTTTTCTGGGGTTAACTCTACACCAATGTGTGATAAAAAGCTAGGAGATTCTGGACGCATATCAATAATTACGTCATAGATTGCACCTTTAGTACAGCGAATTAATTTCGTTTCTGCTGCTGGCAGAATTTGATAATGCATTCCCCGGATAGTGCCTTTTTTGTAGTTAAAAGACAGGTTACATTGGGCGACTGTTGTCTTTAATCCGTGTGCTTCAAATTCTTGGGCGCAGAAAGACCGAGCAAAAAAACCACGATGGTCTGGCTTTTCTTCTAAGTCAATAATAAATGCGTCTTTGAGTGCGGTTTCGGTGAAAATCATTATGATTCCTTTGAGATAAATGTTGAGTAAAGAAAATAAACGTAGACGCGCAGCGGCTTGCCGCAGGCTACCACAGAGGCGCAGAGGGCACCCAGAGATATTTTGTGTTAGTCCTAAACCTACAAATCGGGCGCAACTCCTTTTTTTCTCTGTGTTCTCTGTGCCTCTGCGGTTAATTAAATTAGATATTCTTCGGCGAGAACGTTTTTAAGTCGAAACTTTAACTGCATCAGATGCAGAACGTAACTCTGCTCTGGGATAAGTATCATCCCAGTATTGGGTGCAGAGGTCTGGTCTTTCAGGAGGGTTAGCGGTGTAACAAAAGAATAGCGCTGACCGTTCTTCTGTGCGGACTGTGCCGTGATGCAAAGCATTTTTCGTATCTACAAGAATGACAGTACCTGCTGGGCCTTGGCAGGATTTCCAAGCTAATTTGGGGATGACTGGTTTTACTTCTTCATCATCGATACCCATATAGCCTGACTTCCAAAGTTTGTAATAAAGTCGAACATAATTCCAACTAAATAAGGAAGTTAAAGAGCGAGGAATGTATTCAAAAGGCCCAGTTTTTTCTTCTACATCATTCAAGTAAATGAATATTTTGATGATGCGACGATCTTCGGCATCGCTATGCCATAATAGTGTCCCAAACTGATGTTTGCTAGGAAAATCTTTGCGTAAATGTACGCCATGAAAAGCAACAGGAAGACCAATATAATTTTCGATGATGTTGAGAAGTCTTTTCTCAATTCCCCAGGCATAAAATTCTGGTAAACCTGTTACTGTGGTAATTTGTGGTAATTTTTCGTCTAGATGGTCGTTGTTGGGATTTTTCATCTGAGACAATTGATGGTAAGCAGCTTTGAGCAGTTCTGAGCTAGAGTCGAACCCTAAATCTGCCAATGTTGTGACGTAAACGCCATCTTTTTTGAGAGTATTAAGAATGTTGCGATCGCTTCCTTCTAATGCTGGCAAATTTCTGCTATGCTTCCAACGGGCTACGTAATATTCAAAGTCAGAAGACAGTGTAGATATTTTGCGTTTAATTGCACTAAACATGACGTAAATCCTCCTCTTTTTGATATATATTTGTTAGAAATTTAATAGCTTACGGCTTATAGCTTCGCACTTCTTGAGTAGAGATTTCACTTGATTCTGCTAAACCGAGTTCTTTAGAAACCATCACGTCAAAAGCACACAAGCTGACTAAAGCCAAAAATGGAACTACTATTTTGATAGCGGATATAGGCCATCTTCTTAAAGCACCCAAGAAAACTTTCAAGTTGACTTCTTTACCGTTCTGCAAAAGCATCCGTCTACAAAACTGTTTAGAATATCCATTCTCTTCCAGTTTCAAAATCACTTCGGGTATATGTTTGTATTGCATTAACAGTGCAGATTTTGGTTCTTTCTGCCAGTAACTCACACCAACAACACATTCCAAATAAGTCTCTTTAGTGACAATTACACTACCATTAGCAGCACAATAACCGGCTAAATATGCTAAAGATATCCAATTATTCTCTGCATCTTGCCATTTTTGGAGAGCGCGTTTCACTAAATCAGTGCGGTAGACTGTAGCAGTCAGAAAAATGACTGCACCGACACTTTTTGAGAAACAATGCTCAAATATAGCTTTACCATCACCTTCACCATTTTCACTATCTATATCAAACCAGCGATTACCAACAATTGTGGGTGGATGAACTGGTTCACCAGTAATTTGGTTCCGGCCGGAAAAGTTGAGAAACAATAATGATAAATCTTCATGCTGCTTGAGCTTGCTAATCACATAAGCAATGGCTCTATCTTGAATTGGGTCATCATCACCAATTGTCCAAACATATTTTGTTGTTGTAGAATTTAGGCAATACATAATATTTTTAACCACGCCTAAATTCTTAGAGTTTTTATTTGATTTAAATGGAATATTACTAAGTATTACTTGCCATTTTTGGATCACCTCCTGAGTATTGTCTGTTGAACAATTATCAGAAACTAAAATCTCACAATCATCTTCAAAACCTTTAATAGCTTGAGCTAGCCATGCTAATTGTTTATCAAGTAAACTAGCACGATTGAATGTAGGAATGGCAATGGTAAGCAATTTATTCATATTAAGTTCAATTCTGTAGTTAAGGATAATTGGCAGTAACAGCAGCTTATTAATTATTAAGTTGCTTTTTAGCAGGGCTATTTCGTTCTAGACATAAACCGCCCAGAACTAAAGTTCCGGGCTAATAGCCTAAGTCCACTAAAGTGGACTAAAAGCCTTTTTTAGTCGTCTTTAGACGACTTTTGCTATTAGCCTCAGAATTTATTCTGAGGTGGGCTAGATGAGAATGAAATAGCCCTGGCTTTTTAGTCTAATGGTTTTTGATTTGATAAGAAAATTCTCAAAGAGATAGACCTTTTAATTACTTTTCAACAACCGTTTATTATCCCAGCAATTAAATGATTAGTAACAAAAGGCGCATTCTCGCTCATATTTAGTAATTACAAGGCTATTAAAAGCCGATCAGGAACAGAACATGGATAAATTTTTACTTCAGGAATTGGCACTACAAACTGTCCACCCCACTCGGCAATAAATGCCATTTGTTCCATAATTTCTTCCTTGAGATTCCAAGGCAATATTAGGACATAATCTGGTTTGGTTTCGCGGATTTTATCTGGTTCAAAGATGGGAATATGAGTTCCAGGTAGAAATAATCCCTGCTTGTAGGGATTGCAATCTACTGTGTAATCGATAAAATCTTTACCAATCCCACAATAATTCAGCAATGTATTACCTTTAGCAGGTGCGCCATAACCAGCGATTGATTTAGCTTCTGCTTTAGCCGTCAAGAGAAAATTTAATAGCTTGCGCTTTGTTTCTTTGACTTTTTCTCCAAATGTAATGTAAGTCTCTATCTGATGCAGCCTAGCGGCGATTTCTTTTGCTTTCAGATGGCTAACTCGGTCGCTAATGCTGTGATTATCAGCGTAGTCATGTTTAGCATAAATTCTTAAAGAACCGCCGTGAGTTGGTAATTCCTCTACGTCAAAAAGTTGCAAGTTGTGTGCTGCAAAAATTTTTTCGATAGTCAGGAATGAAAAATAAGAAAAATGCTCGTGATAAATAGTATCAAACTGATTTTGTTCAATAAGTTGCAAAATGTGAGGAAACTCCATCGTCAAAATACCATTGGGTTTGAGGATGAGTTTCATTCCAGCTATGAAATCATTTAAATCTGGTATATGAGCTAATACATTATTACCTATCAAAAGGTCAGCTAGTTTTCCTTGTATCACAAGTTCTTTGGCAGTTTCAACTCCAAAAAACTTGTTAATACTAGGAATGCCTCTCTCTTGGGCAACTTTAGCTATATTTGCTGCTGGTTCTATTCCTAAAATAGGGATTCCCTTTTCTAAAAAATATTGCAGGAGGTAGCCGTCATTACTGGCAATTTCAATAACTTGATTGTGATGATTAAAGCCAAACTTTTCTACCATCATATCCGTATAAGCCTTGGCATGTTTTAGCCAACTTACCGAGTAAGAAGAAAAATAAGCATAATCGCTGAAAATGTGATCTGGTGTTTCAAACTGTTCTAATTGAACTAAAAGAGTGTCTTCAGAAACATAAGCCTGGAGAGGATAAAATTTCTCTGCATTATTTAGCTGTTCTGCTGTCAAATAAGCATTTGCAAAGGGCGACATTCCTAGATCAATAAAGGTTTGGTGCAGGGGTTGACCACTGAAACGACATTTTGCGATCGCCATAAGCTTTAACTCACTAATTGCAAATAATTTGATAGATGGGATAAGTCCGAATCAACACTATTTGATTTGGAAACTTAATTTATT
>NZ_JAIVFR010000012.1 GCF_020829685.1 Nostoc sp. CHAB 5715
CACCCTCGTTGTCTAGGGGTAGTTGATCGAAGCGACCTACACCTACGAGAATTAAATCTTTCAGGTCTTGTCCCGGTCGCTGCTGCTGCATCATCGTGAAGATTTTATTGGCGCGATCGCTCCCAGGAGATTTACCATTTAACAATACCAAAATTGTTTGTACTTCTGCCAATTCTCGCAGCGACAAAAAGGTATCTCTAGCCCCTGAATTAGCAGCCCCCAATCCCGGAAAGTCGATGAGAATAAATTTGGCTGCGCCTGTAAAATCCCAAATTTCCCGTGATATTTTTACATCAATATCCACGCGGCGGATAAGTGGGAAGCTGTTTTGCAATAACTTCGTTGGTAGCCTCTGGGGTGGACTCGGTAATCGGATATGCGCTGGGGGTAAATCCTCAAATTTCAGCGTTTGGATTGCCATTGGCTGTTCGACTAGCTGTAGCCCCTCGCGGGCGGTGGTAGCATCAATTTGGTAACGCTCACCACACATAACTTCACCATAAGCTTGATAAGCCCGCAGGAATAATACCAACTCCCGGAGTAAATAACGTAGCTCTAAATTGTTACTGCTATTCCATGCTTCTTCACACCAGCCAATAATATCTGTGCCAGAATTGAGTTTCGATACTGGTATAGGAGGAAGCCCTGCTGCTGTTGTCCGTTTATTGGCTTCCCCTATCATGAAGCGTAGACACTCATGTACTCCTTCATGAGAAAGATAATCTACAGTAAAATTACTTAATTGTGTAGTGGCAAAGTCATCTTGCGGTATGATGTGTATGGCGGTAACATTACCTGTAGTGGGGTTTTCGCTGACTGGCAAAGCATCAGCATATCCAATTAGACTGCCTAAAAGTAAAGTTTTCCCACTACTGAATTCCCCCATCACCCCAATTTTCACAGGTGAAGTAGCAAGGTCTACAGTTTTCTGGGCAGCTGACCGCAGACGCAGGAGACAGTCGTCAAGACTAGCTGGAACCCAATCTTCTTGTTTAGAAGGGTACTGGGGCACAGAATCTATCTTTCGGAGGATGAATTCGCCGTACTCCTTAAAACGGCCCAGTTTATCTGGTTCCATAAAGTAGTTTCCGCCTAACATTAATTTCTGTGAGCTTTATAACATATAAAATGCGATTACCAGCCATTGTTGCAACGTGTTGATATCACATTTAGCATTTCTCTCATTTAATTTGCGATTTTGGGATGAGGCGTTTTGAACGGTCAAGACAATTTTGAGAAATCGGGTTTGAATTGGAAAATTGATGAAGAATTCAGAAGTCAGAATTCAGGAGCCAGAATGAATATAGTAGAGTTTTATACCAAAAATTGACTAGAAACTCCTTAATGACCATGTAATCATTGGCATTGCCGACAATGGCCCGGGCATGACTGAGGAAGTACGCAAACGCGTATTTGACCCCTTCTTTACTACGAAACCTGTGGGTAAAGGCACGGGCATGGGGTTATCAATTAGTGACCAAATTGTTGTAAAAAAACATGGCGGGCAAATCCAGTGTATTTCAGCACCAGGAGAAGGTGCCGAGTTTGCGATCGTGATTCCATTCAAGCAGCAACCCGATTCGTAGATATTACGCAACTTTAATCAAGATTTAATTAAAGGTTAATCTATTAGTTGTTAACTAAGATTAATTCACTTTTTGCTGCAACATTTTAACCCCCCAACAACCTGAAATCTATAGGAATTGGGGGATTATTTCTTCTAATACAGAGAAGTAGGAGTAGAAATGTTGCAGTTGAATCGTTTAAAAAACGTTGTAATGGTAGTATTATCTTTGCGTAGGTGTAGCCCCAATACCATTCGGTTCAGGATATTTCTTGGTTGAGGCAGTTCAGGAAGAGAAGCAGGGGGAGAGAAGAATTTAGGACTTACGCACTGTAGAAATGCATCGTGATGTGCATTACCTAAAATAGGAAGTTTTCAGGCTTTTCTTAATTATCCTGCGATCGTAATAGACCATGCTGTAGGGGCTAAACTTTGCTCATTGGTGTCAACTTAAGCTATAAATAGCTTAACTGTTGGCTGACTCACCCGCCTCGAACTAAAGTTCTTTGGCTTTTAGCTAAAGTCTACTGAAGTAGACTAAAGATTTTTTGCTATATTTAGTCATCAAGAGATGACTTCCGCTATTAGCAAGGAACTGAAGTTCCTTGCGGGACATGGCTTTTACGTTAAGTTGACACGTATGAGCAATGCTGTGCCCCTACGAAAGATATGGTTTTTAACCTTAATCCATATTTGGTATTTCTTGTCAATGCGTAAGTCCTAGAATTATGATACAACCCCAAAGTCAGAATAGTATCACCTACACACGCGTTATCCACCTAAGTCATGTAATTGACATAGATATTCCCCAATGGTCTGGCGACCCTTCAGTAGAATTTGAAACTGTGGCTGAACTGAATAATGATAGCTATTACCTGCGACGTTTCTCCTTGGGGGAACATAGCGCTACTCATATCAACGCCCCTAACAGTTTTCATAGTTATGCTGTGGGAATTGACCAATACCCTGCCCAGTCTTTGGTTGTACCTGCGGTGGTCATAGATATTCGCCAAGCCACAGCAGTTAATCCTGATTATGCCCTGACTATTGCTGATGTTCTGGCTTGGGAAGAAGAATACGGTGAAATTTATCCTGGTTGCGTAGTTATACTGAATACTGGCTGGCAAAAAAAGTGGTTTGATAAAAGTGCATTCCTAAATCATGATTCTCAAGGAATTGCTCACTTTCCGGGGTTTGGCAGCGATGCGACTCAATTATTACTGGATGAACGGCAAATAGCGGGGGTAGGAATTGATACTCATGGTGTCGATCCCGGACAGGATAACAGTTTTGCTATTAACCACTTGGTGTTGGAGAAACCGCGCATTGTATTGGAGAATCTCACCAATTTGGATCAACTGCCACCGAAAGGTACTACTCTAGCGATCGGCATTCTCAGGTTGCGTGGTGGTTCTGGTTCTCCTGTGGGGGTGTTAGCGTTAGTGCCTTAATTTTTATCGAAAGCGGCGGGAAACTCCATCCCGCAAGTGGCGTGGAGTTTTTCATATCGATATTTCTATCACGCCAATTTCCTAAACTTGAGGAGAACCTAGAAAGCAAGCAAACTTAGTACAGGCGGTTTTGGCTTTAGACAAAACCGGGGTGGGGTGATGCGGTGAGTAATGGTAAATGAATGAACTCAATATCACGTTTTGACAAGGGTTTCACGTTAAGTTGACACCAATGGGCATTGCGCCTTGCCCCAAAAGAGCGTATTTGTATCATTATTACAGTGAAATCGTATAACCCTTATTAATAGGAACTTTCGCAACAACAAAATCTAAATGACTCGCATCGGAATGCGAAATTTGTAGTATCCCCTTGACAAGATGTAAGTTATATATTACATTTGTAGTATCAAGAAAAAAGACGACAACAAAAGGCAAAACTAAAACCTCTCGGAACCTTGACAATTGCATAGATGCTAGTTTTTGGGGATTAGTTTAGCAACTTCCTTCGGTAGTACCCACTTTTGGGGCCGCGATTGGTGTTCGACTGCTCCGAAACCAACAAACGGACGGTTGCAGGATTCGGGTTCAATTCCCGACGGCTCCACTAGACTCTACTTCGGTTAAAGTTGTGTAGATGCTGACTTGATAAGTTGAGTGACATCCCCTGAATAATAGCATCGCAATTATGCTTTCCTTGGGTCTGTAGCTCTAATGGTAGAGTTCCCGGATATTACTTGTGCCCTGACAGAAAAAGCTTACATACTTGCTCAATGGTAGAGCGATCGTCTCTAAAACGATAAGTGTAGGTTCAATTCCTGCGGTGTTACCACAGCTTTTTCGACTCGCACGAGGTGTGAGTGTAACTCTCATAGGGAGGGTATCGGTTCAATCCCGATCAGATCCACTAATATCAATTCGTAATTAAAAAAGAGGTGATTGCAATGGTTCATATTCGATTTGAAGGACGTTCTATTGATGTCGCAAAAACACAACTAGGAATTGCAGCAGGGATGAATGATGTGGCAGTGAAGGAGCGCGTTGCTCGGCATTTAGATGTAAATAGCGATCGCCTTTCTGCTTACGTAATTGATCGCCGTCCCAGTGGTGATTTTATCGTCCGTCCTGAAGCTGTCTATGGTTAAAGTGCTTAGGAGTTAGGAGTTAGGAGTTAGGAGTTAGGAGTTTTGAATAAATTAGTTTCTTTGACTCATCACTTTTAATTATTCACTCGGAACTTATAACTTAGCACTTTCAAAGCAGAAGGTAAGAAAGTTTAAAACATAAGCCTTTGCTTCATTTCTAACTGCATAGTTTTATTCCGCGCCCTAACTTGTGAAGCCTACACATACTCCGGCAACGGAATGCAGGTTCGATTCCTGCCGCTTCCATTAAAGGGAGCGTAGCCAAATTGGTATAGGCAACTGTGAAAACTGCTTTGCTAACTTGTGCGGAATTTAAATAATTGAAATCGATTTATTTTCAATCAACTTTCTCAAAACTAAAATTTTCACTTCGTGCCCTAACTGGAGAAGCTTACATACTAGCCGAATTGGAACAGGCACTTGACTCTAGATCAAGCAACTACGGGTTCAAATCCCGTGTGTGAATCAACAGCTTTTTCGACTTGCACGAGGTGATCTTATTTCATTAATGATTGATGACAACTTCTCTTTCAGTCTTTTCTTTGTGTCCTTCTCTACCAGACGCATTCGCGTTCGTGTCTTCTCTTCGAGAGGCTTGTCTGCGACACGCACTCGCGTTCGCCAACGTGGTTCGTTTAAAAATAAAAACTTCCAACTAAGATTATGACTGCTATAGCCATTTTATTTGAGTTGCGAAAATTACTTTTTTTAAAGGAACCGCATAGACGCAAAGCGGCTTCTCGCAGGGTAGAATGCAAAGGACACGAAGGTGAAGAAAAAAGACAGAGAATTTCACATATTAATGAAGTCTGCTATATATAAATTTGAATTTATCGGCAGTTGTTGCCGCGCCCCGATCGCAGAAGCTTACATAATTTTGCACAAGTTATACACAATGCTTCTACAACTTGCGCGGTGATATCACCTCGCGTGCAACATCTGCCTCCTTCAATTTTAGATTTTAGATTTTGGATTTTCGATTGCAATCCAAAATCATAAATCCAAAATCCAAAATTCTTAAAGGAGGTTCATAATGGATACCGCAGAACGTGACCTGCGTTTGGAAATGCTCAACAGTTTGCTCACAACTCCTCACCGTAAACTTGAGCAAGTCACAGAAATTCATCAGTTAATTGTTGAACTCGATCCCATCTTCTACGGACATCTGGCAGTCTGGTATCAGCGTCATGGTGATGTCCGCGACCACAAAGAAGTGTTTCTTGCTTACTTGTTAACTAGCAATTTAACTGAACACCGGGATGCTGGATTTATGATGCTCCAAGAGTTTCCACCCTATCAAGTGGCTCGTGTTGTGGACTTCATGAAGCAGCAGCAAAACAAGCTGCCTCGTTCGGCTCGGACTGCGGTACGGCGTTACTTGAAGGTACGAGAGAGCAATCCGGCTCTGTTTGATCGCGCTGCTTTGCGAGGTCGTAAGGCAATGAAGCACTTATATGCTTCACTGCACATCAAGCCAAATGAGCGAGCAAATGCGATTCTGTTTGGCGATACTCCTCCAGAAGGTTCCTTAGCAAATGTACTGAAGCAGCTTGCTAAGGCAGAAAATGCCACAGAACAGGCACGGCTGATTGTGGAGTTCAAAATTCCATATATGATCGCCATTGGTGCGATCAAGCAACTCACACCTGTTGTCTTGGTGGCGTTAATCAACAGCATGTCTCCACAAGAAGCGATCAACAACCTCAAGTCTCTCCAGACTAGGGGTGCAATGGATCACCCAGAAGTTAAGAAGCTGATTGATTCCAAGCTGGAAGAAGCGTCTAAAAGTACGCGTGTCTCAGCATTCAAAGCACAGATTGCAACAGACGCCGCAGATTTTGACGCAGACACCGTTGCTCGACTGGAAAAGGTGACAAACGAGCAAGTGAAGCGGCGCGGTGCGATCGCTCGTCCAACCGCCTTACTGGTGGACAAGTCCGGCTCAATGGAGAATGCGATCGCGACGGGTTTGCAACTCGCTGCCCTAATTTCTGGTATCACTCAGGCAGAACTGTTTGTCTACGCTTTCGATACCATTCCGTATCCTGTTACGGCAAAGGGCAAGGAGTTGACCGACTGGGAGCGTGCTTTTCAGCACATCAAAGCAGGCGGTGGTACTAGCATCGGCTGTGCATTGGAAGCAATGCGGAAGAGAAAGCAGGTAGTTGACCAGATTATCCTAGTGACGGATGAGGGCGAAAATGCAGCTCCTTACTTCGGTGAAGTCTACAAGAACTACTGCCGGGAGTTGGCGATAATGCCCAATGTGGTGATTGTCCGTGTGGGTGGTCATTACAACTGGGTAGAAAGTCAACTGAAGCAGCAGCAAGCACCTGTAGATACGTTCACTTTCGCGGGTGATTACTACAGTTTGCCGAATATCGTCCCACTGCTAACGCGCCCCTCTCGTCTGGATTTGCTGATGGAGATTCTAGATATGCCGTTGCCCGTGCGAGATGATAAGTAAGTTCTAAAATACAAGGGTGCGTTAGCCTTTGGCATAATGCACCATATTTATTTACTCGGCGAGTATCAAAGACTCATTAACGGAGTTCAAAGACTCATTAATGGAGTTCAAAGACTCATTAATGGAGTTCAAAGACTCATTAATGGAGTTCAAAGACTCATTAATGGAGTTCAAAGACTCATTCACGAGTATCAAAGACTCATTCACGAGTATCAAAGACTCATTCACGGAGTTCAAAGACTCATTAACGGAGTTCAAAGACTCATTCACGAGTATCAAAGACTCATTAACGGAGTTTAAAGACTCATTCACGGAGTTCAAAGACTCATTAACGGAGTTCAAAGACTCATTCACGAGTATCAAAGACTCATTAACGAAAATTATAGGTAAATAGGACTAGCCCATTTCTTGCAATCTGGAAAGTAACAAGTTTTTATTGTAGTGTAATGTAGTATATATCCTGCGTGTCCCAACTCGTGGAGCCTACATACTAGTGGTCTATCGCATTAATTTTGATGGGTAAATCAGTTTTTAAATTTCTCTCTTTTACCTCTTCCTTCGTGTACTTCGCGTCTTCGCGGTTCGTTCTTCTAACCCTCAGATGTCCCTCTAGTAATGTAGGGTGGGCTTTGCCCACCATATCCGGGTTTTGGTGGGCAAAGCCCACCCTACGTGTATTTCAAAAATCAAATAGGAGTCCTATAAGTAGGAGGCTATTGATTAACAAAATTAAAATTAACTTCAAGTTTTTGATTTTAATACTTCTATAGCTTTAAATCCTTCTATAGTCTGACCTAGAAATATCATGGGAAGAATCAAGCCAAACGGTTTACCAGTTTGAATCATATTGTAAATGCCAGTTAACACATTTAACGACATCAATCCTACTGCAATACCTAGTGCAATTTTTGATTTACGTTGTACAAAAAAACCTAGAACTAGATAGAGTAAAGCAAAAAATAAAAAACCAATTCCCAATATTAGATAATCAGGGAATCGATTACCAACAACAAAGAATATTATGCTTAGAAAAATACTCAAAACTCCAATTGCGTAAACTGCACGGTAAGCAGATGCTAACTTTTTGCGGGATTCTGATATTTGTTGTATTTGGGTAGTCACGTCGCTTCGCTCCGAATTCAAAATTCAAAATTCAAAATTCAAAATTACAAGTAAATCATGGATAAGTTATGGCTGACATCCGTAAGCTAATCAACCAAATTGCGATCGCACAAGCACACTTATATACCACCCAATTCCTTGCACCCTGTGTCAAAGGTGGACGAGTTCGCACAAGGGTAGCCGGGATGATTTACACCTTCACGCCAAAGCCTAGTAAATTTGAAGGTTGGGGCATCTTTCAGGCTGTGGATCAGAAAACAGCAACGGTTGTAGAAGAAGCAGACTTACCCCAAATTGCAGAATACCTACAACACTTTCCCCAAATACGACTGCGGTTAGCACACCAACTGCTGAAACAAACATGGTTAGCATACCCTGTAAATGAAGCAGATGTGCGTCAACGGTTGAAGATAGTTAAGCCGATCGCAATCCACTTAGTTACCGAGGGTATTGCCTTTGAGCAAATTATTGCCCGTTGGAATGGACAGTCTTGTTGGTTTGAGGAAGTTGATCACCGTACCGATCTGGCAATTTCTGAAACTCTGCAATCTGCCGTCAAGCAACTCACTCCTGCTGAGGAATTGCAGTTTAAGGGCATCACTCCAGAAATCCGCACAGTGTATCAATTAGCAATTCGGCGCATTGAAGGCTTTACTCAACCCCAACAGGATGAAAAGCGACTAAAAAAGGCATTGCGGATGGGTGGCGGTGAATTAAATCAATTCCACGATCGCGGCGATTATTGGACAGTTGATTGGACAACTGCTGATGGTATTCGCCATAGTAGTGCGATCGCAAAAACTGACTTGACTGTTGTCAGTTCTGGCATTTGTCTGAGTGGACGCGATCGCGATTTTGATTTGCAATCCTTAGTAGGTGTAATGGAACAACAAGAGTGGTGAGAACAATGAGCATCTTTTTTCACGAACAGCTTTACCGCAGCAATGCTGTGATGGCAAAGCTAAAAAATTATCCTGTAACAATTTGTGGCGCTGGAGCATTAGGAGCTAACATTGCGGAAAACTTAGCTCGGTCTGGTTTTGATAAACTTACAGTGATCGATCGCGATCGCATTGAGGAGCGTAACCTTTCGACTCAGCCTTACTACCGTTCTGATGTTGGAGCGTTCAAAGCGAAAATTTTAGCGAACAATTTATATCGAGCAATTGGTACTAAAGTTGATGCTAAAACAAAGGAGTTGACATCAGTAAATACAACCCAACTACTCAAAGACAGCCAGCTAATTGTCGATGTCTTTGACAATAGTGTGGCACGTCAGACAGTGAAAGATTATGCTAAACAACTAAGCATTCCTTGTCTTCATGCTGGGCTATCGGCCGATTATGCAGAAGTGATTTGGAATGAGGTTTATCGCGTTCCTTCCGAGGTTAATGATGATGTCTGTGATTATCCCCTGACACGAAATCTGGTAATGTTAACCGTAGCTGTGGCGTGTGAAGCGATCGTTTCATTCATTGCAACAGCAGAACAACGTAATTTCACCATTACCCTAAAGGATCTGACTGTTGAATCTTTGTTTTTGTAGGTTGCGTAGACGCTCTTAGAGGTTGTTTGAAAAGTCTAATATGTTACTCACCTGGGCGATTGGAAATCGCGTCTACACGAGACTTTACCCACCTCCGTGGGTTTGAAATCCTTGATTTTGTGTTATATCATGTCCGGCAAATTGCTTATGATATGTCATTGCGAGTGCAACGAAGTGGAGCGAAGCAATCACAATGACTCTGCGATTACTTCACTCCGCTATCGCTGCGTTCGTAATGACAAGTATTTAGCCGGACATGATATTAGTCCACGGAGGTGGACTAAGCTTTGTGTAGTAGCGAATTATATTCGCCCAAAACTTTTAAAACATCCTCTTAATTGGGGGTTTATACTCGATCATTTTTGATTGGTAACAAGGTGCGATTTGTTACCTGGTTTCTGATTAAAAAATTTTCAATGCAGTTAACAAATTCTTTTAACTCTAAAATTAAGTTAGTAGTATCTCTAAGGTCTTGATGGTAAGCCAATCGTTCTAGTTTGTCAGCTGCTAGGTACATAGCTGTGGCTCCAATGTTGGCACTAGCACCTTTAAGATGATGAGCTTCTCGCGCAATTTGTCCAAAGTCATTATATGCGATCGCTGCTTTAATTATCTCTAAACGGGGTTCAATATCTTCAACGCATACTTGCAATAGACTTAATTCAAATTCTGTATCATTTCCCGATATCCGATGCAAGTGTTCCCAATCAATTGCTAAACCAGTGCTAACTGTCTGCTCATACACAACTGCCTCTTGTTTTGAAAGAATCACACCTGTCCAATGCTCTAGGGTTGCAGCCAATTTTTCTTTAAACACTGGCTTACTCAGATAGTCATCCATTCCGGCATCGAGACACATTTGGTGATCTTCTTTCATCGCATTAGCGGTCATCGCAATCACCACAGGACGACGACGCAGAGCAAAAGTATCCTCTTGCCAACGATGAATTTCTTTTGTGGTTTCTAAACCGTCGAGAATTGGCATTTGGCAATCCATTAGAATCAAATCGTAAGGAATTTTTTCTAATAGCTGCAAAACTTCCTTGCCATTTGCTACGACATCGGCTTTGTAGCCCAAACTCTCAAGTTGCTTCAAGGCTACTTTCTGATTTACCAAATTATCTTCAGCTAAGAGAATTCTTAACTTAGATTTAGTAGCGGGGTTAGGGGAAGAGGAGGTAAGAATGCCTGAAGTTTCTGGACTCTGGATTTCTTCAGTTAGCCAAAGCCTTGAGCCTTTAGCCCCTTGTTCTGATTCCGACTGAGTTTTTAAAATATTCATAATGGCATCGAGGAGTCGTGATGGCTTAATAGGTTTGACCAAATAAGCAGCAAATCCGATTTTGAGCGTCTGCTGCACTTCATCCCGTTGATTAGTAGAGGTGAGCAGAATCAAAGGTATTTCAGCAATTACAGAATTGGCTTTAATTTGTTCTTCTATTGTCATGTCATTTTTTATATCAACCAAGGCAACATCATAAGATTTCCCCTGCTCATAAGCTGACTGAATAACTTTAAGGGCAGTAGCAATACTGTCAGCTTTATCTATCTGCATTCCCCAATGACTAGCTTGATGGGAGATAATTTTGTAATTAGTAGCGTTGTTATCCACCAATAACAAGCGGCGATTATTTAAAAGTCCGCCATCGCATTTTGGCAAAACAGGCTCAACAAGCTTTGTAAAAAGCACCTCAAACCAAAACTTAGATCCTTTCCCCATCTGACTTTCTACCCCAATTACTCCTCCCATCAAAGTCACCAGTTGTTTACAGATGGCTAATCCCAAACCAGTACCACCATACTTGCGAGTGGTCGAAGCATCCACTTGGGTAAATGGCATAAAGAGTTTGCGTTGGTCTTCAAGGCTAATGCCAAGACCTGTATCTGCGATCGCAAAATGAATGGTGGCTGTAGTAGAGGTAAGCGAACGCAATTCGGCTTGCACTAATACTTCCCCAGCATCAGTGAACTTGATAGCGTTGCTAATTAAGTTCATGAGAATTTGCCGCAGCCTACCAGCATCTCCTTTGAGGTGGGTGGGGACGTTATGCTCAATCAGTGCGGCAATTTCTAATCCCTTGTTATGGGCTGAGGGAGCCAATAATTCCACCACTTCTTCCAGACAAGTGGATAGGTCAAAATCTAGAGTTTCGAGAGCCATCTCTCCAGCCTCAAGTTTGGAAAGATCCAAAATTTCGTTGATTAAACTTAAAAGGGCGTCTCCACTACTACGAATTGTTTCAATAAAATCTCGCTGTTCTGGGTCTAAGGGAGTATCTAACACCAAACTGGTCATGCCCAATACAGCGTTCATCGGAGTGCGAATTTCATGACTGATATTTGCCAAAAAGGCGCTTTTAGCCTGAGAAGCTAATTCGGCTTGGCGACGGGCAATTTCAAGTTCTTGTCGCTGACGAGTTTCTGCTGCTAATAGTTGAGCTTGGGCTAAGGCAATACCTACTTGGTCGGCTATTTGCCGCAAAAGATCAGTTTCAAAGCTAGACCAGTGGTGGGAATCGTCACACTGATGAACTATGAGCAAACCACGAAGTTCTTCTTTGACAAGAATGGGCACAACCAAATTGACTTTGACCCCAAAATGTTGGATTAATTCTAGATGGTTTTGTTCGACTTCTGGCAGATCAAAGTTAGCTAGCCCTAAAATCTGTCCTTGACGGTACTGCTGTAGATAGTACTGCTGTAGATATTCGGCTCGAAAGTAGGGGGCGCTGATGTTTTGCTCTTTGATTGTTGGTAAGCCAGAAACTACTGCTTCAATAACGGTGGGTGCAGATTCATCTGGCAAAACCTGATAGATTAAAACTCGGTCAGTCTGGAGAATTCTTTGTACCTCCTCCACAGTGATTTGGAGAATTTCTTCGATTTGCAAAGACTGGCGAATCTTGAGGGTGATTTCGGTAAATAATTGCGATCGCAAGTTTTGCCGTTGTACTTCTTCTTCAGCCTGTTTACGCTGGATAAATTGCCCCACTTGCTCACCGATAGAATTCATCGTTTTGATCAAATCTTGGTCAGGCGGTTGGATCTGACGGTTGAAGCAGGTAATCACACCAAGGATTTTGTTACCACTGCGGATCGGAAAACCAAAAGCTGCGTGTAGTTGTACTTGATCGCTGATTTTGAAGCGGGAGAAACTGAGTTCTTTAACGATATCAGCGATCCAAACAGGTTCAGAACTAGCCCAAACCCGGCCAGGTAGGCCAATTCCTGGTGCAAAGGTGGTTTGCCGATTCAGTGCTGCAAACTCTTGCACCTCAAGGGATGCTTTATGCCACATATCGAGAAAACGTAGCACATTTGCTTGCTCATCCACCATCCAAATTTCACCCAAATCCCATGCCAAACTCTCGCAAATGCCTTGCAGGGTTTGGCGAATAGCTTCGCTAATCGTGGCGGACTCTGCTAAAACGCGAGTTGCAACATATTGTGCAGTTAAATGCTGTTGTACCCGTTTGTGATCGGTGATGTCAATGCCAGTGCCAACAATATATTCCACTGATCCTTCATAGTCTTTTAAGAAGGTATTCGACCAGGCAATCAGTCGGCGGCTGCCATCCTTCATTACCCAATAGTTTTCGTGTTCTAGGAAGCCTCTACCAGTTAGCAATTGCTCAAAAACTGCTTTGACTGACTCCACCTCTTCAGGAAGTAAGAACAAGTTCCAGAAATACCTACCCCTCACCTCATCGAAGGAGTAACCGGTTATTTGCTCACAAGCTTGATTGAAGCGAACAATTTTTCCTTGGGAGTCGGCAACTATTACTAAGGCGCTGGCTGTATCCAAGACTGCTGAGATAAAGTTGCGTTCTTGGTTTAAGGCTTCTTCTGTCCTTTTGCGCTCAATGACCTCACGATAGATGAAGTAGAGTACAGCAAGAACGATAAAACTTAGGCAAATGGCGATCGCAAGTGTCAGAATTGTGTTGCGACTAGTGGCTTTTTTTGCTTGTAACTGCTGTTGGAGTCGTCCCCTTTCCTCGTTTTCCATCTCATTGATCGCCTTGCGGATATCATCCATGAGATTTTGTCGATCATTTCTCACTAGTACTTGCAATGCCGCCTCTAATCCCTTGTTTTGGCGCAAGTCAATAGTCTGTTTTAGTTCAGTAAATTTAGCCGTTATTAGAAATTCAAGCGTTGCAATTTGCTTTTGTTGATTCGGTTGATTTGCTGTCAAACTCTTCAGGTTGGCAATTTCTTGCTCGACGTTACCAAGTGCTGCTTGATAAGGTTTGAGATAAATTTGTTTTCCAGTGAAGATGTAACTACTTTGTCCAGTCTCAGCATCCTTTATCTGGTACTGTAGTTTTTCTAGACTGTTGATTTTTTGATAAATGTTTTTTACTATACTGCGATTATTAGTAGATACTCTTGTATTTTGATAAGAAACTACACCAATCAGAACTAAAATTGCCGACGCTAAACCAAAACCTGCTGCAATCTTTTTGAAAAATTGCTTGCGTACCCTCTGCGCCTGTTTGCTTTTCTTGGTCACAAGTACCAAACTTGCTAAATTTCGGCGTAATTCCAGTTGTTTGATGACTTGACGAGCTAAGGTTCGTAATGCCTCCACTTGTTCTGGATTCAGTTCTCGTGGTACGTAGTCAATCACACATAGAGTTCCTAGCGCATATCCCTCAGGATTAGTCAGAGGTACACCAGCATAAAACCGAATATTTGGGTCAGATGTTACCAGTGGGTTGCTGGCGAACCTTTCGTCATCTGTTGCATCAGGCACAACTAAAACATCAGACTGTAGAATAGCATGGGCACAGAATGCCAAATCTCGATGTGTTTCTAGGGCTTCCATTCCGACTTTTGACTTGAACCACTGACGATTTGTATCAATTAAGCTAATTAAAGCAATAGGAGTCTGACAAATATACGAGGCTAAACGGGTGAGGTCGTCAAAAGCTGCTTCAGATGGTGTGTCGAGAATCTTATACTCCAAAAGCGTCTCAATTCTCTGTGCTTCGTTATCAGGTAATGGTGCTTTCATCCTTGAGCCTTATCTACATGGGGGGGCAGAGGGGCAGGGGAGGCAGGGGAGCAGGGGAGCAGGGGAGGCAGGGCAGGCAGGGCAGGCAGGGGGCAAGGGGAAGAATAAAAAATTAGCTTTTTCCCCTCTGCCCCACGCCCAATGCCCAATGCCCCATGCCCAATGCCCAATACTTCGACTTCGCTCAGTACAAGTGCCAAATGCCCAATGCCCAGTTCAACAAACTTACTTTAATTAATGACAACACTTTAGTTAAAAGCGTTAGCGTAATTTCACTGAGTTCGACCTTATTAAAAATTTGTTAAATGATTAAGTCCCTACTGTATTTTTTGTGGGCTGGTTTATTTGAAATCGGGGGCGGCTACCTGATTTGGTTGTGGTTGCGCGAAGGTAAGCCGTTCTGGTGGGGCATCTTGGGGGGAACTGCTTTAGCTTTTTATTGAAAGCGACGGGAAACTCCATCCCCTCGTGGGTGTTCCGGGATAGTCGCCCCGTCGCTTGGGGCATAGGGCATAGGGCATTGGTAGTTTCTTCCCATGCCCCATGCCCGATTCCCCATGCCCAAAAACTCCATCCCCTTGTGGGTGGAGTTTTTTATAGTCTTCTCTTTTAAAGGGATAATAACCTCATCCAAAATTGCAAAGATTTTTTGGCAACTAACCTGTAAGAATCAGTCATCTGGATATCTACGCATGTATGCAGGAGATATCAAGAAAAATCATGACATATTTGGCTAAATTCTCTGATCAAAGTGACTGACAATAATTTACAAGGTCAACTTTTGTTTACGCCCCCCTGGCACACATGGTATGGGCGAAAGGTGGATTCTTAGGTTTGGCTGGTGGATTGGGTGCTCTCGACTTTGCAGGTGGTACAGTAGTTCATATTAGTTCTGGCGTTTCTGCCCTGGTAGCAGCGATCGTCCTTGGGCGTCGGAAAACCCATCCCGATCGCCTTAGCCCACCGCACAACGTTCCCTTCATTTTGCTGGGTGCTGGCTTGCTGTGGTTTGGTTGGTTCGGCTTCAACGCTGGGAGTGCCCTATCTATTGCTAGTGGAACTTCTGGTGATTTAGTCACAAATGTGGCAACAACAGCCTTTGTCGCCACTAATACATCTGCGGCGGCGGCGACTTTAATGTGGCTAATTTTGGAAGCGGTTTTACGGGGTAAACCAACCGTCGTGGGAGCGGCTACAGGAGCCGTTGCTGGTTTAGTTGGCATCACTCCCGCAGCCGGATTTGTCACACCGCTATCAGCGATTTTAATTGGTTTCATCACCGCCTTTGTTTGCTTCTATGCGATTAGTTTTAAGCACAAGCTACAAATTGACGATGCTTTAGATACCTTTCCCGTGCATGGCGTTGGTGGAACAGTGGGAGCAATTTTAACGGCCATCTTTGCCACAACTCAAGTCAACGGAGCAGGTAAAGACGGAGTGCTACGTGGTAATTTGGGTGAATTGGGAGTTCAGCTAGTAGCAATTGCCGTTGCCTATGCGATCGCAGGTGTTGGTACGTGGATTATTCTCAAGGTTATCGATGCTACAGTCGGGCTGCGAGTCAAAGAGGAAGCTGAATATCAAGGTTTGGATATCAACGAACACGGTGAAGAAGGTTACAATTCCGAGTTTGGTGATCGTCCCACTTAGTAGGGAGTTAGGAGTTAGGAGTTAGGAGTTAGGAGTTAGGAGTTAGGAGTTAGGAGTTAGGAGTTATTATTCTCCCCCACTCCCCACTCCCCACTCCCCATTCCCCACTCCCCACTTTAAGATTGTGTGATTTGCGATCGCTAGCGTTAAAATTTGATTCAAATAATTGGTAAATTTCGCTAGTCGTGTCTACATCTGCAAAAACCTTTCCTATCTGGGCATTTTTCTCGCTGTTAACCAACGGCATCCTAATGTTGGCGGTCATCCTGCTAATTTGGCAACAGCAGAGATTGTCCGCTTTTTTTGGGATAATAACATCCCCAGAACAAATCAGCCTGAACAACTCACCTGAAATTGCTACACCTGATTTAGGTCGTCGTCACCAACTCACTTACCAGCAGTGGGTAGACATCCTTATTCAAGAAGCCAAGGTAGCCGCAGATCAACGTCCTTTGCATTTAAGCATCCTGGTGGGAGATTCTTTGAGTTTGTGGTTTCCGCCTGAGTTATTACCCGAAGGTAAAAATTGGCTCAATCAAGGAATTTCTGGCGAAACCAGCAATGGACTCTTGAAAAGATTAAAGATATTTGACCGCACCCAGCCAGAGGTGATTTTTGTGATGATTGGCATTAATGACCTAATTTGGGGGATGAGCGACAGGGTAATTTTAAATAATCAGCGGCAAATTATCAATTACCTACGAAAGACGCATCCCACAGCGCAAATTGTTGTCCAATCGATTTTGCCACATGGGGCAGAGGAAACAACCTGGAAAGGACGAGATAAACTTCTGGCTGTTACCAATAGTCGCATTCGTGAGTTAAATCAGCAACTGCAAAGTATTTGTAACAAAAAAGGTGTTAAATATCTCGATTTATATCCCCTGTTTACCAACAAACAAGGTAATCTCCGCCGTGAATTTACTACTGATGGCTTACATTTAAGTCCTGAAGGCTATATAGTTTGGCGTTCTGCATTGCAGATTTATAGCGATATCGAATTAAAACCCCAGCGTTAACCTCCTTTGGTGAAAAAGGGTAAAAGACAAAAAGAAGTAATATCTTTGAATACAACTTTGTATAAATCGCGTCTGGGCGCGAGAAAATAAGAAATAGTGTTTAAGTAGACAAATCTAATGGATACAAAAGCTTTTAAGCGCAGCCTGCAACATTCAGAAAATTACAATCGTAAAGGGTTTGGTCATCAAGCAGAAGTTGCCACCCAGTTGCAGTCTGAGTATCAGAGTAATTTGATTCAGGAAATTCGCGATCGCAATTACACTCTACAACGGGGTGATGTGACAATCCGACTAGCACAAGCCTTTGGCTTTTGCTGGGGTGTAGAACGCGCTGTGGCAATGGCCTACGAAACCCGCCAGCACTTCCCTACAGAACACATCTGGATTACTAACGAGATTATCCACAACCCTTCTGTAAATCAGCGTATGCAGGAGATGGAAGTAGAATTTATTCCCATTGAAGGAAAGAATAAAGACTTTTCTGTTGTGGGAACTGGTGATGTAGTCATATTACCCGCTTTTGGGGCTAGCGTTCAAGAAATGCAGATACTTCACGATAAAGGCTGCAAAATTGTTGATACAACTTGCCCTTGGGTATCTAAAGTTTGGAATACAGTAGAAAAGCACAAAAAAATCGATTATACATCAATAATTCACGGTAAATATAAGCACGAGGAAACAGTTGCTACTAGTTCTTTTGCTGGCAAGTATTTAATTGTGTTGAATTTGCAAGAAGCAGAATATGTTGCTGACTATATTATCAATGGTGGGAACCGTGAAGAATTTCTGACAAAATTTGCTAAAGCTTGTTCAGCAGGATTTGACCCCGATCAAGATTTAGCAAGAGTTGGTATTGCTAACCAAACCACGATGCTTAAAGGCGAAACTGAGCAAATCGGCAAGCTTTTTGAGCGGACTATGTTGCAAAAGTATGGCCCCACCGAGTTAAATCAACATTTCCAAAGCTTTAACACCATTTGTGACGCTACCCAAGAACGGCAAAATGCCATGTTGGAGTTAGTGGAACAAAATTTAGATTTGATGGTAGTAATTGGTGGGTTTAATTCATCGAATACTACTCAATTGCAACAAATTGCTTTTGAAAGGGGAATTCCTTCTTATCATATTGATACTGTTGAACGGATTCAATCAGGATATTCCATAGAACATCGGCAATTAAATGGGCAGTTAATAACTACAGAAAACTGGTTGCCAGATGGAGAAATTGTTGTGGGAATTACTTCTGGTGCTTCCACGCCAGATAAGGTAGTAGAAGATGTGATTGAGAAAATTTTTGCAGTCAAGGCAACAGCAGCAGTAGTTTAAATTTTAGGGGGTGTATAGCAACCTAATTAAACATAAAATACTAGGGCTATTTCATTCTCATCTAGCCCGCCTCAGAATAAATTCTGAGGCTAATAACAAAAGTCGTCTAAAGACGACTAAAAAAGGTTTTTAGTCCACTTAAGTGGACTTAAGCTAAAAGCCTGTGAACTTTAGTTCTGGGCGGTTTATGTTTAGAACGAAATAGCTCTGCACTTTGGGTAACAAATATATATAGCTTTTCAAACACCCTCTTAACTCATCACTTTAAAATCATTACTCACCATTAGTATTCACCACCAATGCTAATGGCAGTATTAAATACATCAGCACCACTTAAATCAATATTGGCCATAACAGCGCCATCTACGTCACTATTATATAAATGGGAATTACTCAAATTAACGTTGGTGAGATTAGCATTATTTAAGATAGTATCGCTGACGAATGCTTTTGTAAGATTAGCAGACTTCAAATTTGCACCAGTTAAATCAGCACCTTCTAAGTTAGCACCTTCGAGATTAGCCCCTTTTAAATTTGCATTTCTGAGGTCAACACCTATTAGGTGAGCGCCTTTGAGGTTTGCTCCTGTTAAATTACATCCAGAACATTCTCTAGTTTCCAGCAAGCGCCGGACAGGGGCGGAGTTTTCTGCTTTGACGGGAAGGGGAGCAGCTAAAGATAGCGTGCTGAGTAAGGCTGCTGCCGTCAAAAAAATTCGTTTCATATTTACCTCCGACACTTCTAGAAGTCATGAAATTTTTAAACTTCTACGATATCAGTGTGCCAAGATTACAGAATTCTGTACTCATGCGATCGGAGGAATATATAATTTCTATGAGAATAGGTATTCTTCTCTAAGCTAGTCCGATGGGACTAAAATTAAAAGATTGTTAGTAATTAGGACTTACGCACTGTAGAAATGCATCGTGATGTGCATTACCTAAAATAGGAAGTTTTCAGGCTTTTCTTAATTATCCTGCGATCGTAAATAGACCATGCTGTAGGGGCACAGCATTGCTCATTG
>NZ_JAIVFR010000130.1 GCF_020829685.1 Nostoc sp. CHAB 5715
AGACAAAAAGACGGAGTTGCAGGTTATCTCAAACTCTGTGAAAACAAGTTTGACCACTTTGGGGCTGGACATGCTTCTACAAGTATTTCAGCAGCATTGGGCATGGCTTTAGCACGAGACTTAAAAGGAGAAAAATTTAAAGCCGTTGCTGTGATTGGGGATGGGGCGCTAACTGGAGGTATGGCTTTAGAAGCCATCAACCATGCCGGACACTTGCCGAAAACTAACGTGTTGGTTGTTCTCAACGACAACGACATGTCTATATCTCGCAATGTCGGCGCGATTCCCCGCTATCTGAACAAAATGCGCCTCAGCCAGCCGGTGCAATTTATTAAAGATAATCTTGAAGAACAATTTAAGCAAATTCCCTTCGTGGGTGAATCCCTGTCACCCGAACTAGGACGCATTAAAGAAGGTATGAAACGCTTGGCTGTTCCCAAGGTAGGTGCAGTTTTTGAAGAACTCGGCTTTACCTACATTGGGCCAGTCGATGGGCATAATCTCGAAGAATTGATTGCCACCTTCCAACAAGCACATCAGATACCAGGCCCAGTTTTGGTACATGTAGTAACAGTCAAAGGCAAAGGTTATGAAATTGCCGAACTAGATCAAGTTGGCTACCACGCCCAAAGCCCCTTCAACGTAGCAACTGGCAAAGCCGTTCCTTCCAGTAAACCCAAACCCCCAGCTTATGCCAAAGTCTTTTCTCACACTCTGGTGAAACTTGCGGAACAAAACCCAAAAATCATCGGTATTACTGCGGCGATGGCAACGGGAACAGGCTTAGATAAACTTCAAGCAAAACTGCCCAATCAATATATTGATGTCGGCATTGCTGAACAACACGCAATTACCCTAGCAGCAGGACTTGCAACTCAAGGGATACGCCCCGTAGCCGCTATTTATTCTACCTTTCTGCAACGCGCTTATGACCAGATAATTCATGATGTCTGCATCCAAAAGCTGCCAGTGTTTTTCTGCTTAGATAGGGCAGGAATTGTCGGATCTGATGGGCCCACCCACCAGGGTATGTATGACATCGCTTATCTGCGTTGCATTCCCAATATGGTAATAATGGCACCCAAAGACATAGCAGAATTGCAACGCAGGGTAGTAACTGGTGTTAACCATACTAGTGGCCCGATCGCTATGCGCTATCCTCGTGGCAATGGCTACGGTGTCCCATTAATGGAAGAAGGTTGGGAACCGTTGGAAATCGGCAAAGGAGAAATTCTGCGTACAGGCGATGACGTGTTAATCGTCGGCTATGGCACAATGGTTTATCCAGGAATGCAAGCTGCGGAAATTCTCAGTGAACACGGCATTGAAGCAACTGTAATTAATGCCCGTTTTGTTAAGCCTTTGGATACCGAGTTGATTTTGCCTTTAGCTAAGAAAATCGGCCGAGTTGTCACCTTAGAAGAAGGCTGTGTCATGGGTGGCTTTGGTAGTGCGATCGCTGAAGCTTTACTAGATGCAGATATTCTCGTTCCTGTCAAGCGATTCGGTGTGCCAGATGTATTAGTAGATCATGCTGAACCCAACGAATCTAAGACAGAATTAGGTTTAACTAGCCATCAAATAGCAGAGAGAGTGTTGCAAGCTTTTTTTAAGCAGCAAGTATCTGCTGTGGTTTAGTTAATTCTTTGTAAAATGAATCGCCCACACTTGAGTAAATGCAATTTACTTCTTTGGTAGTGGGCGATCGCTACATAAAATTTAGGAAAACTTTTCTACTTAACTACCTTCACCAATCGCAATAAAATTAAAAGCGGACTTTTCTTTCGTAACTGCCAGTTCTGGAGAACCTGCACTTGATTGCTGCTTAATTCCCAAATCCCAGATATTAACTTGAGCTTTGTTTGGGGTTATATCCTTAACAACGATTTGATTATCAGCACCCCAATCCTTCAAAGTAGCTACCACACTGGGAGGTTCAATAAAAGGTTCTAAAAAAGTAATTACATAGCTTCCTGTATCCGGTGATTGAACTTCAAACCCTTGTCCACTTTGTTTTGTACCGTCTTCAGCAACTGTTCCGTAAATAATTTTTTGGGTCATTTTTCCACCTATTTATAGTTAATAATTATTGCGAAAAATCAGACAGTTGGTTCCTGGTATTTGACTCCTCGTTTTTGATGACGGTCATTAGCAACGATAGGATAAACAATGCTGCGTAACCGATTAATCGCACCGACAGGACGATGCACCGCCAGACCATTCCCAGGAGAAAAACTGAGATTTTCTCCAAAGTCATTTTCTTTGGCAGAATTAACCTTTTGATGCTTAACTGTTAGGCGACCAACTGTAATGAAGGGTGATTCTTCTTGATTCCAAACAATAGTAGTATCATCAATAGACATTTCTGGGCTAGTTTGAAATTGAATTTGAAAGTCCCAACAATATTCAGCATCAGGCTTTGCTAAAGCTTGAATGATATCCTCTCGGTAGTAGTTGTCCTCTGAACCTGAGGCTTTGGCACGCTGAAGCTCACTTTCTGGTCTAGATTCGAGAGGAAGTTGTTGATGAGGTGGTTGACTGGAAACTGGAGTAAATGCATATTTAATCACAACCGGATATTCCACAGGAACTCGACCTGGTTGGGATGGATCAAAATCAGATTTGAGTCCCAAAGAATACGCTGAAGCACTCCAATAGCGTTCTATGAGCAAACTCTTGGGAAACCGTTTGAAACTAGTTTGTAAAAGAGTGGATTCGTAGGGATGCAACTTTAGCCAAAAAAGCACCAACAGCTTAAAAAGCGGAAACAGCCCCGCTCGATAAACCGCTACAAAAAAGCTGTGGAAGTCTTTGATGGTTCTAACAAAAAAGAATTCGGTATTGTGGACAATAATATCTTGGGTTTTTAACTCGTGACTTTGCGGTAGTCGTTCTCCTTCTACCCCGATCACTTTTACGGCCATGGAGCGCGTATCCCCTTCATAATCATTCTTTACTGAAAACGCACCATTTGCAAATCGTAGCCAAACCGGATATTGCTTGGGTTTGGCAAATAAACCTTGTTTTAGGGAAATGGCTTGAAGTTGAGCTTCAGTTAATGAGGTGCGTTTGCTCAATTCCTGCTTAATTGCTGCTTCATCAAAGTCAAAGATTTCTAGAGTTCCTTGTACAGCAGCGTTAGTTTTAGAGTGGGTATCTCTCTTTGCAGTTTTTTTCTTCTCACCTCCGTAAAGATTTTCCATATTCTTTTTGACTAGCTCACTCATGAGAGTGCAATATTTGGCTTCGTCTTTTTCTGGGTATTCGGTAAATAGTTTCATTTTTGAAAAGTAGGATTAATTAATCAATTGAGTTTATTTATTGTCCAGTCAGCTTCGAGTGACAGAGTTAGAAGAGTATTATTAAGAGCGATCGCTCCACCATACAAGACGCTACGCATAGCTTGCTTAATAGTAGGGGTACGATCGCATTAAAAGCCGATGTTTATTAAAGGTCAAAAGTAACTTTGTACTTTCTGCCTGATGGAGGAACGTTGCGATTAACTAAATCTGAGACTGTGTTGGTATTTTGAATTATTTCCCAACCCACAGGAGAAAAAGTCTCTTTATTGAAGATATTGGGTGATAGTAAAGGATTAGTTAGCGCTTGAGAAAAGGCATCAATCCCAATTAAGCGTGCTACTAGGGAAGGAATAGTTGAATTTTTCCGCCCATCCTCGGCGTAAAGTCCCACAAAGAACTCAATATTATCAACATGACCATATAATTCTTTGAGTTTCTCTTGAACAAATTCATCGCCGCTAATTTGCTCAAATCTCGTCACTCTGGGGAAACCACACAATTGGCGATAATCATTGTAGCTTGCTAATTGCAGTTGCCGTCCTAGTTTAATAGCGGGTAACTCGGTTAACTCAACCAATATATCAGGCGTGTTGAATAAACCAATTTTTGTACCTGCTTGGGAACAAGTTTCCTCCATCAATGCCCCCAAACCTTGATCAATGAACATCTTGTTGTTCCAGAGAGATGCAACAATATGGGTCGGTTTCCCGTTATAGTTAAAGGTTTCTGGAATCGCACTATGCCAGCGATAAACAAAGTCAAACTCAATTGCCATGTAATTAGGACGATGCCAACTTTCCTTAGTAAAAGCTTCAGGATCGGCAAACAACTTAAAGTGATAAGGAGTTATGTGGTTAATATACTCCTCCATAATTATTTTGAGAATAATCGCCATGAGAATGTTTCTCGCAGTTTGGAAGAGGCGTTCATCATCCCAATCTGGATAATTGCTTGCTAATTCATCACAAAGACGATTATGCTCCCGGAAACATAGAGTATTGAGCATGACATAGCCAATTTGCACATTTGCTCGTTCTACTCCCATCGCAAACAGATATTGTTTTTTATCTACGGGCTGTCTTTTTTCATCATTGACAGGTTCATAAAGACCCTCAAATTGAGCGTCAACTTTACCCTGCGCTGCATCGGCATAATAAAACAAGGGATATTCTTCTTCTACACCATCTTGGCGCTTGAGTTTTTGAGTTTTGAGTTTACCTCCTTCAAAGCTTCTTAAAAGGTGTGTTTGTTTTCTGGTTAAACCATAAACATTACACAAATCAATCTCATGGTTGGAAGTATTTTTTAATTTATTATAGTGATCGAGGCGGAGAAAACTATCAGTAAACCACTGCACCCAATAGGGAAACAGCATAGTTGATTTGGTAGAATAAATAGTTTTACCATCTCTTTTACGGAATAAGATAGCTAGGTCTTCAACTTTTGGTAGATTGCCCTCAGCGTTTAATTTTGGATCGGGTGGTAAATGTCGTCCTGTATAAGTGCGATCGTTGAGTGATTCCCAGGAAGTATAAGCATCAGTTTTCTTAGGAATTTTAGTATCAGGAATATACTCATCTAGAGTCATCATACTGTAGGCATTAGGACGAGTCGGAATTTTGTAGATGAGACTATTGAGTAGAGTTTTGTTAACTTTACGTTTTATAGATTCGTTACTTTGTAGAAGTTTCCAAATCGGTTTAAAGTTTGTTAAAACTAATGTTTGAATTTTGTTGTTTAAACCGTCTTTGGATGTATCTCTTTTTCCAGCCATAATTGTTTTTACCTTTTTTTCCACTTTTGTATTCAATGCACTCTAAATTTTTATGCTTCGATTAACCAAATTAATTTAACTTAATTCAGTTTGGAAATAATCTTTTGTAGATTCTTCGGTCGATAGTCTTTGCGACTTTTCAAACGGTTGATCGTGCTTTCATGAAGATCATCAATCACATCGCTGACCTCACGAAACTTGATTCCTGCCAATTTAAAGAATCCAACATCGTTCTTAAAGTCACATTCATAATTGGGGTTAATGCCTGTCGGAATCACACTTGGATCTAAGTCAAGCCCCAATCCCAGGACGCCGATTGAATCAATCATCCACTGTAAGGCAGCATCTGATAACCCACTATGTTCTTCTGTTCCACCGCCAACGCAGCCGTGCTCACCTGGAAACCATTTTTGAATTACCCGCTGGTTTTCAGCCTCAGGATGCTTTTTCATGGGAGTGACGTCAAAAATTTCGCGGATTTCGTCGATCGCCACTGCGTGCAATGCATTGTGAACACATTTGTTTAAAGTAGTGTCATGGAATCTGTACCGCTTATTCAGCTGCTCGTGCAACTTGCTGAAGGCGGGCATCCCAGGAATACCAAGGGCACCAACGGTATCAAAACAACCGACCAAGGTGATAGGGACGCGATCGCCAAAAGTTTGACGGTATTCCACAGCTTCTTTATCCTTTGGTTTAATATCCCGGCTACGGTAAAGCTCGTAAGCGTCATGTGCTTTGGCGATATGGGGGCGATCTAGAAGACCGGAGCAATAGATCATCCCCGCTAAACTTCTAACTGTGTAAGCACCACGACTGAAGCCGAACAGATAGATTTCGTCACCAGGAACATAATTGAGACTAAGAAATCGGTAGCCATCTTCTATATTTCTATCGATTCCTAGTCCGGTAGCTCCCCCTAAAACCTTTTGACTCTCGGTTCCAATACCCTCGTCGTAGAATATGATCTGTGTAACCCCGTCACTGGCGATCGGTTTCACGGATTGAGCTAACTTAACCACATTGCTTGGGTAAGGACTTGATAACTGTTGCCAGGTTCCATCACAGCAAATAACAAGACGTTTCATAGTTCTATTTCAAAGCCTTTGAGTAATTAGAGCAACGATGTTGTTGGTTTGTTAGACCACTTCTGACTAAGTAAAAGAAGATTTTATGAGAGCGATCGCCTTCGTCAGCTGAAGAAGAATTATGGCGATCGCACTAGCAGCAGCATCACTCAAACTCTGGGCTTCATCTTTCATCGAAGGACTAGTATCGATGACGATCACTAAGTCAACAGCAGGTATATAACTTGCTTGTTTACTCATACTTGGTTCCTTTTTCTTCTTTTGGAATAAACTAAATAATTTCATACTTTAAGAGGTTAATAATTTTCAATTTTGAAAATTAATGAAAATCCAAGTGTTAGACAGTGTTTTGGATAGATTAATTTTTCTAACCACTTAATTTACCAATTCTTTAAAGTGCCTTCATATATCCAAACTTTGGAGTACTCACTGCCTTGTTAAATTCTGCAATGAGCTTGCTGTATCCAAATGTAATGACTATTCTTACCTAAGGATATAGATGTCAAACCTGTAATTTAACTAATTCACCATACTAATGAATGTACTTTTTCTCAGTCCTTTTATTTCAATTTACAAGTATCCTTGTAGAATTTTGTACTAAAGTGTGGAATTGGTAAACTTAATGAAAAGTTGAGTTCTGAAACCAGTTAGAAAATGCTTCTCTGTGAGTACAGTTATGCGATTGTGATTAAGATGCAAAGTTTGCTCTTGATAATTTCTATACTACGAAACCTGATTTTGCTTAACTCTTATAAATCTTATACCATTTCTGTCAGAATCAATGCAATATTAATGTAATAAAAAAATACATTATATTAAAAATTATTTGAAATAACGCTAGTTAGGTTGTAGATAAACTTACAAAGGTGTGAATAAACATAGTACATTACAGTTAATGTAGTATAAGAAAATTAAGCAGTTATAAGACTTGATAATTTATTGACTGAACTGATAACTACATGTAGTATTGTTAACTAGTTACTTTTTATACTATTATTATTTTGCCAAAGTAAAATATAAAACTCTGATTTTGATGAAATTTTACTAATATAGCGATTCTCACTTGGGTGCAACACAGTCATAACCTCACCCCGTATTTGCTAACGCAAACACTCCCCTCTTCTTGCTAACTACGGTGTACACACAAGTACTTTCGTTCACAACACAAGTACTTTCGTTCACAACACAAGTACTTTCGTTCACAACACAAGTACTTTCGTTCACAACACAAGTCTTTTTGTTCACAACACAAGTACTTTCGTTCACAACACAAGTCTCAATACTGCGTAGGTTTTGAAGATTTGTAGGTTGGGTTGAACTTAAGTGTTAACCAACAAAGACTTGATAATGTTGGGTTTCGTTCCTGAACCCAACCTACTCCAGAGTGATTTTTCAGGCAAAACCTACGCAGTATTGACACAATACATAACAAGCGTAAATGCTTTTTAGCGGATTGCCGTAGGCATCGCTGTTTAGCTATTTTAATAAGTTCAGCTTATAAATGCAGGGTTTAGCAAAAGTTTTTTTATTTAATTTTTCAGTAAGACTATGAGATTTCAGGCAAATCTGTTGTAAAAGTTCAATAGTTGATATCTAGAATAGTTGCTATGATTGCATTTTTTTATTTTGAATTTAGAATTGTTTATGACACCTTCCACAAACCAGGTTTATCCCGTTATTTGGCACAATAACTCAGTGTCACTAATTGACCAAACTCGCTTACCCAACGAATATACATTTGTGGAAATTCACCGCAGTGAAGATATGGCGCGGGCGATTAAAACTATGATTGTGCGAGGTGCGCCTGCAATTGGTGTGGCTGCGGGGTATGGAATGTATCTTGGTGCCAGGGAAATTAAAACAAGCGATCGCCACGAATTTTTGCAACACTTAGATAAAGTAGCCCAGTTGTTGCGTTCTACTCGTCCAACGGCAGTAAATTTATTTTGGGCAATTAGCCGGATGATGAAAGCCGCCTATGAAACACTGGGAACGGTAGAAGACATCAAGCAAACCCTTTTGCAAACAGCCCAAGCAATCAACGCTGAAGATTTACAAACCTGTCAGGCGATCGGCGACAATGGTTTAGCAGTCTTGCCCACTACCCCAGAAAAGCTGACGCTGCTTACTCACTGTAATGCTGGGGCGCTAGCTACTGCTGGTTATGGCACAGCTTTGGGTGTTGTGCGTTCTGCTTGGAGAGAAGGACGTTTAGAACGTTTATTTGCCGATGAAACCCGTCCCCGTTTGCAAGGCGCAAAACTCACCACTTGGGAATGTGTTCAAGAAGGTATTCCAGTTACATTAATTACTGATAATATGGCAGCCCATTGCATGAAACAGGGTTTGATTCATGCTGTCGTTGTGGGTGCCGATCGCATTGCTGCTAATGGCGACACTGCTAACAAAATTGGTACATATAGTGTAGCGATCGCAGCTAAAGCCCATAATATCCCCTTCTTTGTCGCTGCACCCCTTTCTACCGTTGATTTTGAATTAGCCGATGGTAGCAAAATTCCCATTGAAGAACGCGAACCAACAGAAATTTATCAAGTTGGCGATACCATTCTCACACCTGCGGGTGTAGATTTTTACAACCCAGCTTTTGATGTGACTCCGGCTGAGTTGATTACAGCCATCATTACAGAGAATGGAGCGATCGCGCCTCATGAATTAGCAAAATCACAGGTAAAGCAATTACCGATTGGGTTAAATCCGAATTAATGGAGAACTTGCGCCGAGTTCTCGATAACTCTAAATCCGAATAACGGAAATTTTATAGGGGATTGCCCAAAAAAAATCTCCGACTTTTTAGAAAAGCCGGGGACTTTGTTTTTTGACTACTTTAAAATCTGACGCAATACGGTTCGGTTAAGGCAAGCGATCTAGGGCGTGTCATCAAAAAACCTTATCCGAACCGTATTGAAATCTGACGGATCAAAATTTATCAGCAATTTTTTCAATAATTTTATCTAAACTTCATATTTGGACTAAATTCAATAAGCAAAATCCGCAATTACTTTCTCAAAATAAGCTTTGACTTTCTCAAACCCCAGTTTGCTTTCTCATTTTGGTGTTTTCCGCAAGTAAAATAAACTTTGACTTTCTCAAACCCCAGTTTACTTTCTCATTTTGGTGTTTTCCGCAAGTAAAAGAAGCTTTTGCTTTCTCAAACCCCAGTTTGCTTTCTCATTTTGGTGTTTTCCGCAAGTAAAAGAAGCTTTTGCTTTCTCAAAATGCCATTTTAATTACTCAAACCCCAGTTCGCTTTCTGATTTTGGTGTTTTTTGCAAATAAAATGCCATTTCGCTTTTTTAAAATGGTTGATTTATCAGAGGATGTCTGAGAAGTATTAAATATTTGTTGATCCCCCTAACCCCCCTTAAAAAAGCGTGTATACACAAGTCAAATTACCCCCCTTAATCCCCCCGATGTTTTGGGGGGAAACAAGAAATCTAGTTCCCTCCCCTTAACAAGGGGAGGGTTAGGGTGGGGTAATTCGACTTGTGACTAATTAGCCCTAATGAACTTAACCAAAATGTTGAATAATTGCCTCGGCAAATTCAGAACATTTTAAAGGTTCAACTGGCGGTTCTAGCAATCTGGCTAAATCGTAGGTGACTTGACTACTCGCGATCGCATCGCTTAAACCTTTTTTAATTAAGTCTGCGGCTTCTTGCCAACCCAGAAATTCCAGCATCATCACACCAGACAAAATCACTGAACCTGGATTAATCCGATCTAAGCCTGCGTGTTTGGGTGCGGTACCGTGGGTAGCCTCAAATATGGCACTAGAATCACCAATATTTGCCCCTGGCCCCATTCCCAATCCTCCAACAATGGCGGCGGCGGCATCAGACAAATAATCGCCGTTCAAGTTCATCGTCGCCAGAATCGAATACTCATCCGGTCTGGTTTGGATTTGTTGAAAAATACTGTCAGCAATCCGGTCATTCACCAAAACTTTATCTTTCCATTTGCCCTCGCCGTGGGTTGCCCAAATTGTGTTAAGAACAGTTTCAACTTCCTTGACAATTTCTGCTTTCTTCTCTTCGGTAAGACCATCAAACCCAGGATCAATCTGGCGGGCGTTTTCTTCCAAAGAAATATTGGGATTTTTTTCCTTATTACTCAAAATCCAAGATTCTCGTTCCGTGACAGTTTCTTGACGAAATTCGCTGGTTGCTAGTTCATAACCCCAATCGCGGAAAGCGCCTTCAGTGTATTTCATGATGTTGCCCTTATGCACCAGAGTCACTTGTTGCTTATGTTTGGGCAATAGCAAAGCGTGTTTGATGGCACGTCTAACTAGGCGCTGAGAACCAGTTTTGCTGATG
>NZ_JAIVFR010000131.1 GCF_020829685.1 Nostoc sp. CHAB 5715
GCTTATCTTGTTTGGGATGCAGCTTTTGCAGATATCGTTTACGACGGTACTCCCCTACCCAATCCTAACTTATATTACGATCGCTCTGACAGTCCCTTGTGCATCAACTCCGTTGTGTTGCTTAAATCTTCTATCTTCTGAGGCGATGAAAGCTTTTTTTAAATTATCTGGTATTTGTTCCAGCTTTAGCTGTTCTCTGGCCGTTTCACCTTGTTGTTGTAATATAGTTCCATCGGCGGCTTTGATGGT
Source organism: Nostoc sp. CHAB 5715 (assembly GCF_020829685.1). Classification (GTDB taxonomy): domain Bacteria; phylum Cyanobacteriota; class Cyanobacteriia; order Cyanobacteriales; family Nostocaceae; genus Nostoc. The sequence continues at coordinate 250 of NZ_JAIVFR010000131.1, forward strand.
CAGTGTTTGCTCTCTAACCACGGCATTCAACTCGGACTGATCTGGCAAAGTCCGATCTATTAAACTGATGCCGTAGATCAAGGCAACAATACCACCACCTAAACCCAAACCTGCCCAAAACCAGATGCGACGATAGAGTGGTTTACCGCGAGTTGCCTGATTGGCCTTCATCCTAGATGGTAAAATTTTCATTTGCTCAGTAACTCCTTCAGAAAAATCGAAATATTCTCGATGTGCAGCACATTCGCGCAAAGCTTCGTCCATCTGTTGTTCAGTAATAGTTCCTTTTCTGGAAGCCCAAAAACCGCTATTGAAAACGTCTTCAAGTTGGGCATCTGAAAAAATTTGCTGCTCTTTCACAAATGGGGAAAAGATATTTCGCAGCTTGTCATTGGCATGATGGTAATCACAACAGAAGAAATCGACTTCTGAAAGCTTGTCTAAATTCTCGGCGATTTTTTCAAAAACGACAATATCAGTATCAATATAAATAAACTCATCTAAAGGCCCAAACCACGCCACCAGTTTACGCATTTTGTTGGGTAAGGCAAGGAAATCTCGATCAAAAATTTCTCCGATGCGCTTGGTAAATTTATCAATAAGTTCTAAATCTGGAAAAATTTGCACTTTATGTAAGGTAGCAAGCTGCTCTGCTACCTTGTGATAATTTTCATTAAAAGGTATGAGATAAACGGTAACTTCTGGGTCATAGTAACGAATGCTATTGAGTAAAGCGATCGCATTATCGATAACCCGGTCATTGGCAACAATATAAATTCCCCTACTCATAAATTATCCTTGGTTAATTAACTTAAGTTTTCGCAAAGCTCTTGTAAGTAAATTTTGTGTTGGAGCGTCATTATAATTCTTAGGAGGCTTTGTAAACACTGGACGCTTTTCTGGTTCGTGTAAATAACGATAATAGAGAAATAAATCTCGATAGGGAAACTCAATATTTTCGCCAGCACAGACTGCTTGATTGATATGAGGAGGAATACCAATGTAATGAAGGTAAGTTAGTCGATTGCCTTTGTCATAAAGAATATATTCTCGTTCTTCAAAATGCTTAGATGTGGCAGAACATCCAGTTTTTTGATTATCTGGTAATTGTTTAGCAAAGTTATAAATAGAAAGATTAGACCTCATTACCATGTAGTTAATCAGTGGTTGTTCACCAGCCCCTTCATACAAAATTTCCGCTTCACCATTTTTTAGATGGGATATTAGTAAATTTCTTTGTTCTGAATTAAATATCCCCCGCTTTGAGCCATAGAAACCTGAGCAAAATGTTTCGGAATCAATGCGCTTTTGCTCGAAAATTTTTAGTAATTTGGGAGAATTAACATTGTATATTTTACTAACATCTTTAAATTGAAAATCGTAGACAACAAAATCATAACTATCTAACTTTTCAAACACCGCCGCGAGGGAGTTCATCACCAAGGTGTCTGCATCTAAATAGATAAACTTATCAAATGGCCCATCAAAAGCACAAAAACGACGGTGAGCGCCATACAAACGGAATTTACTGCGATTCAATCGCTCTGGTGCTGCTGAGAGCATAAATTGATCCCAGCGATTGATTGATTCTTGATTATCGTAAAGAAATACATTAGGGCGTTTAGCTATTTCATCAGCGATTCGCTGTGTCTGATCGTCGAAAGGATAGATACAAACAGGAGTTTCCGACCCCAAGATAACATCAATACTGTTGAGCAAAGCCACCAGTTGATCGAAAACATAATCATTGCCAAGGGTACAAATACCATTCATAATTTATGAGTGTTGATCAACAAAGTTTGATAACCAGTTAAGCAGGTTTAATTTGTGTAAGATGATTTGACGAGCTTGGGCGATCGCATCTTTGGCAGCATACCAAGCATCAGGTGTCGCTGTCACTTCTTGGATGTAGGCAATGCCTTTTTCATCTAAACTGGGCAACCGCAAAAAACTACCCGGTGGCAATAATTTATCAGCAGCCGGGCCGCCATAGTAAATTGGTAAACACCAGGCAAGTAAACTATCCCAAAGTTTCTCACTCACATACCAATTATTATCAGCATAATTTTCAATTGCTAGATTGTAATAATATGGTGACATACCATACCACTTATTACCCAGTTCTCCCGACTTTTTCGCCCATTGTGGTAAGTTACGCCCATATAAATCAAATTTAATGCCATTAGATTGTAGAGACTGCAAAAAGTCTAAACGCTGGCGATGGTTGACAGTGCGGCTAATTCCTGAAGTAATCCAACTACATGGAGCAACCTTTTGGGGGGGTGGCATTTCATTTAAATCTTGAAATGAATTTGAATGATACCAAATAGCAGGCATATAGTCAGGAGTGGGCGCAAAATCATCTGGGCCAGAAACGTAGCCGCAATACTTTTGAGCTTGTTGGTAATTATAATTAGTAATTTCTACAATTTCATCTAAAGGCGGTTCTCTTAGTAAATAAATAATCCGCTCTTTACTCACATCACGTAGTAGAGAATCAATATTTAATACTGATTTTTGCTGTCGTTTACGAAAACTATCTAACCAAGATGTTTGTGGCGCTGCTTCAGGAAAATCAAATTGATACATTAGCAGAAAATCTGGTTTTGCTGCCAGTGCTTGCATTTGTATATTGCCCCAAACTCCAAATTGATTAGGAGTTTGTTGCCACAGCCAATCGGCTCTAGTTTCTAAACCTCGATAGCTGCTAATCATGCCTACAGTTTTGTTATTAGTCATTTGTCATTTGTCATTAGTCATTTTACTTAATCTCAGCAATTTTTCCTTAGACAATAAGTTGAGGAAGCAGAGATTCATCAATATAACTCAGGATTTTTGCCGCTCTATTTTCCCAAGAAAACTGCTTGACAAAATTGATACTATCTGGATAACCTTCTATTTTTCTGGGATGAGTTTCTAAAACCCGCTTTAGACATTCGGCAAATTTGCTGGGGTTATCTGGCTCACACCAAGCAGCGATCGCTTGAGTATCTTGAAATTCAACTAATGAAGGAATTTCTGTTGCTACAATGGGAGTCCCAGAGGCGAAGTAGTCAAACAGCTTTAAGGGAGATGTGAAAGTTGCCGCTTTTCCTGAACAATGAGGGTGAGCTAAAACATCGCCTGCTTGTAACAAAGATGCTAACTCATTATGCAAAACATAACCCAAAAATTTAATATTATTAACTTGTTTTTCTTTGACAAATTGCTGATAATATTCAACTTCTTTAGGCTTACCACCTGCACAAACAAATTGCACATTAGGCATTTCGTTAGCCACATCAATTAGTACATCAATACCTTTAAATTGCTGTAAAGCTCCTGCATAAACTACCAATCTTTGGCTTTCATCTTGCAATAGTTTTTGACGCCATTCTGCTGCTTTTTCTGGTTGTCTCTCCATAAATAAGCGATTAAAACCATTGTGCAGTGTAATCACTTTTTCTGGTGGCATCCCATTTTTAATCATGCTTTCGCGGATGGTGTCTACAACGGTGACAGCAATTTGCAATAGCGGATTTGTAACAATTTCTGGCTCAAATGGTTTGTCTTCGTGGTGGTGGTGTTCATAAATTGCCGGAACGCCATTTTTGATAGCAGCTTTGACAAAATTCCAGTTGCGACTGTGGACAATTTTAGTAGTTGGAAGTATGTAAAATGGTAAATAATACTTGCTGGCAATGGTGTTAGAGTCAGTAAATTTGCTCCGAAAATGGTCAATCGGCCAAGGCATCGGTAAGGGAGCAACTTTTAACTTGTCATGGAGGTTGTAATATTTGAGCAGTTCTGTTGGTGTTTTTCTCGGTTGAAAAGGACGAGCTAAATTAGCTGGATTAATAGCTTTTGCTCCTTTTTCAGGATATACCAAAACTGTTGAGTATCCCAAGTTGGCAGCGCCGTTAGCTGCATTTGTAGACTGGACTAGGTGAGCCTCTGGCTGCGGCAACTCTTCACCAATGAAAAAAATATAGTGTTTTTTAAAAGCAAGATTTTTCATAATTTTAGATATTAATACTATTCTCAAATTTTTCTAAATTGTCGAGCAGATGTATAGCAGATTCATAACTTTCATTAATTAATCCCTTTTGTTCTTCTGTGGTGTATATCAAATTATCAGCTAGAGAGCGGAGAGAGCTAATTATGAAATTGAGAGAAGCCCGAAACTCAATGGATAGATGATTAAAGGCGTGATAATAAGTGCTTATAATATTTTGATTTTGTTCAGAAATTGAGATAAATTTCCCCTTTGTTTGCAAATTAATAACATCTTCAAAAACATCTATGGTGTTAAGAATTCTCCAAGCTGATTTGTAAGAGCCTTCAATTAATTTATGCTGTTCTTGGGAATCGTCTACCAGATCATCAAGTAATAAGCGCAGGAACCCAATCATCAAGTTCAACTGTGTCCGAATTTCGTGAGAGATGCGGAGCAAGCTTTGCTTGTGTTTAGTAGCGGCTTCAGGATATTCAACAAATTTCTTTGAGTTTAGGCGCATTGCCTTAATAATTTTTGTCTGAATCAAGTTTTTGTTAGGCCGATCGCTAAATTGCATTGAGTACAAACGCGAGTAGTAATCACCTTTTTGTAAAAGTTCTTCATGGGTTCCCACTTCTACCACCTGTCCTTGATCTAATACGGCAATTTGATCGGCTTTTTGGACTGTGGAAAGGCGGTGAGCAATTACCAGGGTTGTGCGATCGCGACTCAAATCATCAAGTGCAGATTGTACTAAGCGTTCGGAAACGGTATCTAAAGCGCTGGTGGCTTCATCTAAAATCAGAATTTCTGGATTTTGGAGGAGGGCGCGGGCGATCGCTAATCTTTGCCTTTGTCCACCAGATAACATGACGCCGCGATCGCCAATCAAGGTGTCAAATCCTTGAGGCAATTTGCTAATAAACTCATAAGCATTTGCCCGCTTTGCTGCTGTCAGAATTTCATCCTCAGTAGCCTCTTCTCGCCCATAAGCGATATTATTTCGCACTGAGTCATTAAAAAGAAAGGTATCTTGACTAACAATCCCCATTCGCCTTCGCAGGGATACAACATCGAACTCCCGCAAATCAGTACCGTCAATGGTAATACTGCCAGCTATTGGGTCATAGAATCTGGGCAAAAGGTCTGCTAAAGTGGATTTACCAGCACCAGAACTGCCTACTAATGCTAAGGTCGTGCCACGGGGTAAAAATAAATTCACATCTTTGAGTACCAACTTTTCATGACCAGGGTAGGCAAAGCAAAGAGAATTAAAAGACACGCCCTCTTGTAATTTTGTATAGGGAAGCTTACCCTTATCCATGAACGGCTTATCATGGAGGCTTAAAAACTCATTCGTCACATCTACGCTGGCGGCCGTACTGGCAAAGTTGCTGCGAATACTATTTAACTGAGAAATTAATGGCAGCACTCGCAGCAGCACTAATAAATATGTTAAAAGTACGGTGGAAAGAGAAGAAACCTGGCCAGCAAAGAAGGTTTTGCTCAAAAGTACAATCAGCAGTAAAGCTGTAATACCCATCACCTCACTTAGAGGTGTAATTGCTTCCGAATTAACCTGAGATTGGAAATCTGCTAACTCGCGATCGCGAATTAATTTTTTAATCCGTTGATATTCTTTTTCTTCATTTCCCGTCGCCTTTACCAGTCGGATTCCGTTCAAAGTCTCCAGCACAGAGATTGAATATGCTCTAGACATCTCACTAAGCTGCTTACCAAAATTTCTCGACTGAGAAATGGCATACTGATTTATTAACGTCACCAACGACAGCAAAAGCGTAGCAGCAATTGTCAACTGCCAAGAGATTGACAGTAATAAACCGACAAAAACTAAAATTGTGATCCCCAGGATAACCATCCTGACTGTACTACCTATAGCACTTGCAGCCCGACCAATTTCTCCACCCAGACGGTTGATTAAATCACCAACCTTTGTTTTGGCATAATAATCTATATCAACTTCTAGTAATAGCTTTAACCCGGTTTCGCGCATATCCGATGTCAGCTTTCGGGTTAAAGAACTCGATGCTAAGACGCTGGCATAGGTAGCTAAGTTTTTTAAAAAAATTGTGAATAAAATCGTCCCAGCCATTACTACTATCCGGTAAGATTCTGGAGTATTATCAAAGGGAGATATCAACCTTTTTAGGATGGGAGGGGCAGTACTTAAATCTACTTCTTGCCCCACAATTTTTAAAATCACTGGCACAATTAAAGCTGTGCTAATTCCATTAAATAAGGCTCCAGAAAATCCTAACAATATTGTCAGCAGAATCAAACCTGGATAGGGTTTAGCGAATCTTAGTAGTAGTTTTCTGGTAGACATTGGGTATTTTTATGCTACTTTCATTTATTAATATTATTCACACTATAGCAATCCTATTTGAGTCGTGAAAATTTTGTTATGGTCGTCCTTAGTCATTTGTCACTTGTACTGAGCGTAGTCGAAGTATTGGTCATTTGTGATTACAAAGGACAAATAACTAATGACTAATGACAGCAAAGAGAAAAATATTTCACAAATGATTTAGGACTGCTATATACTTGCCAAATTTACTAATCATCAAATAAATCAAACCCCAATCAAGATTTACAACCGAGCAATTACCGACTTGAGCACAGAAGCCATAGTTTCTATGCTATAGAGTTCCACACATCTTTCTCTTGCCTTGATACCTTGCTGCTGTGCTGACTCTAAGTTCTGAAAAATCAATTGAATTTGTTCAGCAAGCTGTTCGGGACAAGCAGGTTCGACTAAATAACCAGTATTACCTAAAATTTTGGGAATATCTCCTACGCGCGTCGATAATACAGGTTTAGCCATTGCCATTCCATCTGTCAACTTCAGGGGAAACTGAGCGCGAGCAGTCAAAGTATCTCGCTGGGGAACAACTACAATGTGAGCAGATGCTACAATTTTAGGCATTAATTCTACAGGGCACCTTGGTAATTTAATAATCCAACGCCCCCACTTTTGAATCAATTTATCGTCATAATCATCGTAAGGACTACCACCCACAATCACTAATCTTAAATCTGGCTCATCCAACAAATCGAGCGCCATTAGAATGTCTTCAACCCCCTTGTGAGGTCGTGGTGCCCCAGGAAACATGAGAATTCGATACTCAGAAAGACCGTAATACGTTCTGCTAGTCTCAGAATCATACTTATGGGGGTCAAACATTGCAGTATCTTTACCATTAGGTACGTAAACACCACCGAAGCGTTTTTGCAGAAACTCAGTATCTATCGTTACTGCATCTGCCTTTGCCACTATGTTTTCCATCCACTTGAGATACAGTGGATGATCTGGAAATTTTAATGCGCCATTTTTCTTGAAAATGTCTCGATAAAATTGCTTAAGACTAGGACGATATTTCCACTCATCACCTCCGTGCCAACTGAGTTCCCAGTCATCCATATCTAAAATTAAAGGACGACGACTACTAAATTTTTTCAGTAGCGATAGACCAAAACTTGTAAACTTTGGTTTTACAGCATAAATAATATCTCCATCTATTTTTTGCAAGAGTTGACGAGCAGATATCAGAAATTCTGGATAATTTGTACCTGGAAGAGAAACAACTGAAATGCCAGACGGAGGAATAGCATACAGTTCTTTACCATAAATAAAACCAACAATCTCCACTTGATAATTGAGGCTTTGCAGTACTTGAGCTAGTAAAAATGCTCGAATACTACCGCCTCCAGATAAATCACCAACAATTAATGAAACTTTCAATTTTGATGTTTCCTCCTGTAAATTCGCAATTTAAACATTAATAAATATTTATATTTATTCATAATGTGATCTAGGAAAAAGGCTTGTGCATATATTCATAAGAAGATGTTATTTCTTGCGCCAGGGATTTGTAACTTGATTGGGTAAAAATACTTTAGCAAATCTGTCAAATACCCTTGTGTACAAAGAACGGGTAATGTTTTTAGCATATTGAGGTCGATAAGGATAAGTACAGTGAAGAACTTTAATTTTATCCTGAATATTATAAGCATCCTCCCATTTACTGAGATAATTATAGGTGGGAGGTAGTATTTTCATGTTAGGGCGTACAGATGCGATCGCAGAAGCAAAAGCCCCTTGGTCTTTTAAAAGTAATTTATCTTGGTTGTTTTTGACAATTTCAAAATAACGTTGAAATTCGTCAAAAAATACCTTGTTGACTTCTGTTTTCCTAAAAGCTATCAACCCGCTATTATATTGCACATTATCTGCTTGCAAAGGGAACCCGATAGATTGCAGAATTTGCAAAACATTCGGCAAAATGTCTTCTTGCTTTCCCCGTAGTAAATTTGTAGCTTTAACAATAGAAGGTTGCACATCTTCAGTTAATAGCAAATCATATTCATCCAAATACTCAAATACGTCGTTGAGGTCGGAAAGTAAGCAAATATCTGAATCTAAGTAAATAGTTTTATCAAATTCCGAGGCTGCATATAGAGCCAGTTTTGCTTGCCGTGATGCTAAAACAGTATTTTCATTTGCAGGGGCAGGCTTTAAAATTACATTTTTGAAAGTCTTTAAAAAAGGATAGAGAATTTTTGGAACTTGATCAATTAAAATGATTATTGGTTCTTGATGAAACTTTCTAACTGCCGCTAAAAAGTGAATGCAATCTTGAAAAGGGTAAAGTCCAGTTAAAATTGTAATAAATCCTCTAGTTTCTTTTTTCATAAATAAGTTAAATAATTATTAGTTTTCATCTTCGTCTGTCAATCTAATTTAATGTGTCCATTCCCAAAAAGTTTTACTCCAGTCTTCGTTATAGTAAAAAACTCCTTGCCATTGGTAAAAGTGAACAAAATCTTCGATTTTTAACGTTTTATTCACATTCCTAATCATGTATAGAGGTCGCTCACCGTAAAATGATGCCCACATACTATAACTACTAGGAGGGCCAATAATATAATCACATTCAGCTAAAGAATACATGTCCTCAATTATATGATTATTGCCATAAGCATAAGATAAATTTTGAAAATATTCGTCATTTTGCTTCTGATTTGAGCAAATCAAAAATGTCACTTTTTTATTAGGAAATAGCATTTGTGCTGATTCCATAACCTTTAAATAATCTTCAACTAAATAAAAATATCTGCCATTTTGATGTTGCTGATAATCTCCATGACGGATATGGACTCCAATGAGTACATCAGTCTGGCTACGAATATTGGATATGAGTTTTGCTACATTTAACTGATACTTCTTTAAAGGTTGAAAGTAAGCACGAATTTTTTCCCCATGTTTTTGTAGATTTGATATATCATTTACAAACCATCCATCACGAAATACCCACCCTTGAAAAAAGTTTATAGTCCCTGGTTTTAACTCTTTTGTAATGCTTGAATTGCTCCAGTTAAAGGGCTGGTTACGCTTAATCTCAATTGTGTTAAAGCGTCCACTTTCAGCTAAATAACGATTTATGTTATAGTAGTATTTACGTAAAACTTTATTTCCTGCAATTGAAAATTGGCTAGAAGGGTAGGAACATAAAAAATCTTGAGATGTTGAGTTAAAAAAATCAGCATACTCTTCAAATGCTGGGTTTAAAACTGTGAAATTATTTTCACATGCAAATGCCATAAAATGAGCAGATAACAATAATCTGTTGCCTAGTTGTCCAGATTTTACAGATATTACTAGCATGTATAAAACCTCTAAAAATCAGCATTTACAATATTTACTTAATCTTTAACATACAAAGGTACATACATAAAAGTTAAATTATATTACTAGCAGGTGAAAGGAAATATCCACTATGATTGAATGGATTTTTTAGTATCCTGATAACAGGAAATAATCAAATAAATTTAACTTTGTATTTGCGGTTATTTCCAGAGAAAATTCACTGATAAATCAGATAAATTTTGCTTTTTTATGGTATGTTTACGGTATAACTACGGTTGTATATAGCAGTCCTAAATCATTTGTGAAATATTTTTCTGTTGGCTGTCATTAGTCATTTGTCCTTTGTCCTTTATAATCACAAATGACAAAGCGCAAAGTCTGAGCGGAGGTTTCCTCCGATCAGAACTTTGTAAGAGAGGACAAATGCCCAAGGACGACCATAACAAAAATTTTCACAATCTCATTTAGGATTGCTATAGGATTCCTATTTGATTTTTGAATAAACACCGTACACCTCGAAAAGCCTGATTCCCTACTCCCTACTCCCTATTCCCTACTCCCCGCCTACGCAAATAATTTCAAAAATCAAAGCGGAT
>NZ_JAIVFR010000132.1 GCF_020829685.1 Nostoc sp. CHAB 5715
GCCATTCCGCTGCTGTCGATCTTCTATGCCATTTCGGTGTGGGCGCAGGGACCAGTGATGTTCTTCCTGCTGCTTGTGCCGGTCGGCATCACCATTGGCGCTATCGAAATCATCATCAATCTCGAGGCCGATCGCGTCGAGCATGCCATCGGTCGGCGCATCATGAACCGGGCGCACGCGTTCTGGAGCTTCGGCTTCTTCTCGGCCGGCATGGTCGGCTCTTTCGTGGCACAGACGGGCCTCTCGCCGCAAATGCACTTGGCCATCATGATCCCGGTCGTGACTCTGGTATCCTTCATCCTGCTGGGCCGCTTCGAGCCGGCCGAGCATCGCAGCGGCGGCAGCACCGACGATGCGCCGCGCTTCGCCCGCCCGACCGGCGCCATCATGGTGCTGGTGGGTGTCTGTCTTTCGGCCATGATCCTCGAAGGCGCCGGCATCGACTGGTCGGCCATCTATATGCGCGACGAATTCGGCGCGGCGCCGTTCTGGGCCGGCTTTGCCGTGGCGCTGGGCGCTGGCGCGCAAGCGGTGACGCGCTTCTTTGCCGATAGCTTCGTCGATCGCTGGAGCCCCGCTGTCGTGGCACGCGGGCTGCTCGCCGTTTCTGGCCTGGGCGCGGTGCTGGTATTCTTCACGCCGGTCTGGTGGCTGGCCTATGTCGGCTTTGCCATGATCGGCGTCGGCACCAGCGCGCTCTTCCCGCTGGCCATGTCGGCCGCGGCGCAGCGCACCGACCGCCCGGCGGCAGTCAATGTCGCGGCGCTGGCGCAGATTTCCTTCGTGTCGTTCCTGCTGGGGCCGCCATTGCTGGGCTATGTGGCCGAGCATTTCGGCATTCGCTGGGCCTTCGGCATCGGCATTCCGCTGGTCATTATCGGCCTGTTCCTGGCCGATGCCGTCGGCACACACCGCCGGGCCAGGCAGGCGCTAGCCGAATGAGTATTATCGCCCCGCAATACCGACTCTATGCCTGCTTCTTCCTGTTCGCGCTGACGACGGGCGCGCTGATGTCGCGCCTGCCCGATATCCAGACCCATCTTGGTGTGACCGAGAGCCAGCTCGGCCTCACCATGATCGGCATGTCGATCGGCTCGCTGATCTCGCTGACCTTCGGCGCGGCGGTGATCGAGCGCGTGGGCGTGCGAAACACGGCCTTCTTCACCGTACTCGGCCCGGCTCTGTTGTTCGCGCTGATCCCATGGATGGGAGTCGCGCCGGCGGTGTTCGGCCTGCTGTTCCTCACGGGGCTCCTGTCCGGCGCGCTCGAGATCAACCTCAATGTCGAGATCGACCGGCTGGAAATGCATACCGGCAAGCGGTTCATGAACCGGGCGCACGGCTTCTGGAGTGTCGGCTTTTTCGTGACCGCGCTGCTGGGCGCGGCGATCCGGCAATCGGGCCTGTCGGTCGAGGCGCATCTGGGGCTGATGGCGCTGATCGTCTTCGTAGTCGGCGGCTACATGATCTGGGGCATCGTGCCGGCACCGGCGCCGCAGCGCACACAATCGGAGAATACCCATCGCATCGCCTTCCCGCATCTGGGCCTGCTGCCGCTTTGCATTATCGGCTTTGCCGCCTTCCTCGTGGAGGGTGCTGGCATCGACTGGTCGGCGATCTACATGCGCGACGTGTTTTCGGCCGAGCCGTTCGTGGGTGGCATGGGGCTGACCCTGTTCGCCTTCTTCATGGCGGTGATGCGCTTGACCGCCGACCCGGTAGTGGCCCGCTTCGGGCCGCGCAATGTGGCCATGGTGCTGCTCAGCCTTGCCAGCGTCGGCGTGCTGATGGTGGGCTATGCACCAATGCCGGAAATCGCGCTGGCCGGCTTTGCGCTGATGGGTATTGGCTGTTCGGCAGTCTATCCACTGGCGGTGTCGGCCGCGGCGCAGCGCACCGACCGGCCGGCGGCGGTCAATGTCGCCGCGCTCGGCCAGGTGAGCTTCGTCGTGTTCTTCATGGCGCCGCCGCTGCTCGGCTTCGTGGCCGAATATCTGGGCATCCGCAACTCGTACCTCATCTGCCTGCCGCTGCTGCTGGCCGGGTTCTGGGCATCAAGCTACGCGCTGAGCAATCGCAAGGTCGAGGACCCACACGGCCTGCCGCCCGAACCGGTGCCGCCGCACGGCTGAGCTGACGACCAGAATCATGTACTGACACGTTCTGACGCGCGCGCGTCAGAACGTGCGGCATGGAGCCCGTCGGGCTCCCGAACGATCAGCAGGAAACGTCATGCGTCCGCATCACCGGATTTTCGGGGTGTTCTTCATTTTCGCGCTGTCGATGGGCGCGATGCTGTCGCGCCTGCCCGATCTGCAACGCCAGTTCGACCTGACCGAGGGCCAGCTTGGGTTGACGCTGATCGCCATGTCGTGCGGAGCGCTGGTCGGCCTGACGTTTTCGGGCCCGCTAATCGCCCGCTATCCGGCGCGCACCGGCGTGTTCGTCACCATATTCGTCGCATCGGCGCTCTATGCGCTGGTGCCAATCATGCCATCGGTATTCCTGATCATCCCGCTGCTGTTTCTTGCCGGCATCTGTGCGGGCGCCGTCGAGATCATCGTCAATCTCGAGGCCGACCGGCTCGAAGCACAGCTCGGCTACGGTATCATGAGCCGGACGCACGGCATGTGGAGCCTCGGCTTTTTCGTCACCGCCCTATTCAGCGCCGGCCTGCGGCAAGCCGGCGTGCCGGTGTCTATCCATCTGGCTGTTGCGCTGCTCGTCGTGGTGATCTCAGGGCTTTTCGTATTCCGAGGCATCGAGAATGCGCCGCCGCGGCCCGATTCCCATGCCGGGGAGACGCCGCGTATCGCGTTTCCGACCATCGGGCTCGCCGCCCTTTGCCTGATCGGCGCGGCGCCGCTGCTGGCCGAGGGCGCGGGCATCGACTGGTCCGCGATCTATATGCGCGACGTGTTCAATGTCGAGCCGTTCATCGGCGGCCTCAGCGTCACCGTCTTCTCGCTGTTCATGGCGATCGCGCGCTTGAGCATGGATGGCGTCGTCGACCGCCTGTCGCCGCGGACCGTGGCGGCGAGCTTGCTGCTGATTGCCATTGCCGGACTGGTGCTGGTCGCTACGGCGCCACACGAATATGTGGCGCTGCTCGGCTTTGCCCTGACCGGCATCGGCTGCAGCGCCGTCTATCCGCTGGCCGTGTCGGCGGCGGCGCAACGCACCGACCGGCCGGCCTCGGTCAATGTGGCCTCGCTGGGACAGATGACCTTCGTCGTGTTCTTCCTGGCGCCGCCGCTACTGGGCCTCGTCGCCGAGGAATTCGGCATCCGCATGTCCTATTGGGTCGTGGTGCCGCTGCTCGTCGCAGTACTGCTGGTGATCCAAGCGCTGCCGGGCAAGGCCAAGCTGGTGGGTGCGCATGGCTGAGCTGCCGCCCATTGTCGATCTGCGCCAATCGGCCACCGCCCTGCGGGTGCAGCGCGGGGTGATGCGGCTCTTGCGCGAGACCTATGACATGGCCTGCTATGCCGAGGTGACTCTGCGCAGCGGACGGCGCGCCGATGTGCTGGGCGTCGGTCCCAAAGGCGAGATCTGGATCGTCGAGATCAAGTCGAGCCTGATCGATTTCCAGGTCGATCGGAAATGGCATGAATATCGCGAATTCTCCGACCGCTTCTTCTTCGCCAAGCCACCCGAGCTCGATGCGGCGATCTTTCCTGAGAGCGAGGGGCTGATCGTGGCCGACGGGCATGACGGGCACATTCTGCGCGATAGTCCGGATACGCCGATGGCCCCGGCGCGGCGCAAGGCGCTGATGCTCAAGCTCGCAAGGCTCGGCGCCGACCGCATCCACATCTTGATGGACCCCGGCCCCAAGTGAACTTCAACACCCTGCGCTGGCGCATCATTGCGCTGTTCTTCGTGCACGCCGTCGCCCTGGGCGCGGTGCATACGCGCGTGCCCGACCTGCAACTGATGTTGGGGCTAAGTGAGGCCCAGCTTGGGCTGGTGCTGATGGGGCAACCGATCGGCGGGCTCGGCAGCTTCCTGTTTTCGAGCCAGATCATCGAGCGCTTCGGACCCCGGCGGGTCATCCTCTGGCTGATGCCTGTCGTGACCATCGGCGCGGCCATGATCACCATCGCGCCCAATGGGGCCGTGATGTTTGCGCTGATGGCGCTCAACGGCGTCTGCTTCTCGCTGACCAATGTCGCGATCAATGTCGAGGCCGACCGGGTCGAAGCAGCGACCGGCGCGCGGGTGATGAACACCTGCCACGGCGCCTGGAGCGTCGGGTTCCTCTTGACCTCACTGCTCGGGGCGGCCCTGCGCGGGTTCGGTGTATCGCCGGCGATCCATCTGTGGCTGCTGGTGCCGGTGGTGATCGGCCTCGTGCTGCTCATCGTGGGGCCAATGCAGGTGACGCCGGCGCGCGAGCATGCCGGCAGTGGCAAGCAGCGCTTCGCGCTGCCGACATTGGCGACTATGGGCCTGGTCGCCTTCGGGTTGGGGGCGGCGCTGACCGAGGGCGCGGCGCGCGCCTGGTCGATCATCTATCTGCGCGACAGCTTCGAGGTTGCCGCCTGGATCGAATCCATGGCCTTGCCGGCGCTGCTCGCCACCATGGCCGTGGGCCGGCTGGCCGCCGATCGCTGGATCGACCGGTTCGGACCGGTACGGAGCGCGCGCGTGCTCGCGAGCATCGCCATATCGGGCATGGTGCTGGTGGTGCTGGCGCCCAATGCCGGCCTGGCGCTTGCCGGCTTCGGCCTCGTTGGCCTGGGCATCTGCGTGCTCTATCCGCTGACGGTTTCGGCCGCGGCGCGGATCGGAGACCGCCCGGCCTCGCAGAACGTGGCGGCGACGACGCTGATCTTCCAGCTGGTCAACCTGGGCGCGCCGGGATTGATCGGCGCCGTGGCGCAGGGTTTTGGCATCCGCATGGCCTTCGCCATGCTGCTCCCGTTGCTGGTGCTGACTTGGGTTATGGCGGGGCGGTTGGCGCCGAAAGCGAAGGATACGACCGCTTAGCGTCCGCAATCACTGGCGCTTCCTCGGGCTTGACCCGAGCGCCGCTCCCAACTCGGCACAAGCGACGAGAGGCCCTCGGATGAAGTCCGAGGGAGCGCCGGTGGGTGGGTGGGTTAAGTGTCAGGCCGGCCGCACGCACGCCCTACTCGTCGAAAGCCTGGCTCTCCACCGGGGTAATCGGCGTCGCCACCTTTGGCGGGGAAGCCGGTGCCCCCAAGGCGGACAACTCATTCTGCAGCGCTCGCATCACCGCCAGCTTTTCGGCGTCAGTGCCCGATTGCAGCCGCTGGCTCAGGCGGATGGTGAAGTCCGAGAAGGCATTGTGCCAGTCGGCATGCACCTGCACTGGGTCGATGCGCGGCGTGGCGGTCTGCACCTTGGCGCCGATGCCTGACGTGGTCAGTTCGAAATAGTCGTCGAGCAGCGGCAGGATGACCTGATCGCCACCGATGCCGAGGCCCATAATCGCACTGCGCAGGGCGTTGCGCTCCTCGTCTTCGCCATGGGTGAGGAAGATGGCGCCGTGGGCAGGCAGGCGCTCCTTGATCCATTCCATCAGCTCGGAATGGTCGGCATGGGCCGAGTAATTGCCCATGGAGCGGATGGTGGCACGGATGGGCACCAGCGTGCCGTGGATGCGCGCTTCCTTGGCGCCGCTCAGGATCACGTGACCCAGCGTGCCCGGGGCCTGGTAGCCGACGAACAGCACGGTGGCGTTGGCGCGAATCAGGTTGTTGCGCAGGTGATGCTTGATGCGCCCGGCATCGGCCATGCCCGAGGCCGACATGATAATGGCGCCGCCGCGGATGGTGTTGATGGCCTTTGAGTCTTCCACCGCCTCGATAATGCGGAAGCGCGGATCGTTGAACAGCTCGTCGGCACCCAGTTCGACGTCATCGAACATCTGGGCATATTTGCGATAGACGCCGGTGACCTTGGAGGCGAGCGGGCTATCGAGGAAAACCAGCTTGGGGTCGATCTCGCCTGATTTGATCAGGTAGCCGATATCGTGCAGCAGTTCCTGGCTGCGCTCGACGGCAAAGGCGGGAATGACCAGGTTGCCGCCGCGCGCCATGGCGGCGTTGATCTCTTCCTTCAGGGCAGCGCGGCGCTGGCTCAGCGTATAGTCCTCGCGCTCGCGGCCGCCATAGGTGCTTTCGCTGAGGATGTAATCGAAGCCGGCCGGGCCTTCGGGCTCGTTGTAGAACACCTTTTCGTCCGGCCCGATATCGCCCGAGAACATCAGCCGGATCGGCTTGCCATTGCCGTCCTGCACCTCAACCTCGATCGAGGCCGAGCCGATGATGTGGCCGGCATTCCAGTAGCGGGCGCGCACGCCGGGGCCTGGGCTGATCCACTCGCCATATTGGCAGGTGTTGCGATGCGCCAGCGCCTCGTTGGCGTCCTCCATGGTGTAGAGCGGCTTGGCCGGCTCGTCGCCACGGCGATTATGCTTCTTGGTTTCGCGCTCGGCTTCGCTCTCCTGGATGCCGGCGCTGTCGGGCAGCAAGTATTCGAGCAAGCCCGAGGTCGGCTCGGTCATCCACATCGGTCCGCGCCAGCCTTCGCGATAGAGCTTGGGAAGGAGGCCCGCGTGGTCGATGTGGGCATGGGTGAGCAGCAGGAAGTCGATCGCCTTTGGGTCGAACGGAGTCGGCTTGAGGTTGAGATCGCGGACGGATTTATTGCCCTGGAACAGGCCGCAATCGACAAGGAATTGCCCGCCGGGATGCACCACCCGATAGCAGGAGCCGGTCACCGTGCCCGCCGCGCCATGGAAATGAAGGGTGACGGTCATGCGCGGGCTCCTTGGTTTTTTGCAGTGTTGTCCGTGGACTATGCCAACACTGTGTCATTGCCGCGAAGCCGGGTCGAGACATCTGACGGCCGACAAACGCATCGGGTCATTCCGGCGCAGGCCGGAATCCAACCTGAGGTGAACAGGCGGCCAGTGGACGTGGAGAAATCTCAGGATGGATCCCGGCTTGCGCCGGGATGACATCGAGAATGGAAACTAGCGCGGTGCGCGCTTGGCCAGGATGCGTTGCAGGGTGCGGCGGTGCATGTTCAGCCGACGGGCGGTCTCCGAGACGTTGCGGTCGCAGAGTTCATAGACGCGCTGGATGTGTTCCCAGCGCACGCGATCGGCCGACATCGGGTTTTCCGGCGGCTCGGGCTTGTCCTCGCCGGTGGCGAGCAGGGCATTGATGACGTCGTCGGCGTCAGCGGGCTTGCTGAGATAGTCAATGGCGCCCAGCTTCACCGCGGTGACGGCGGTGGCGATATTGCCGTAGCCGGTCAGCACCACGGCGCGCGCATCGGGGCGCTTGGTGTGGAGGGCCGAGACCACTTCAAGGCCATTGCCGTCTTCCAGCCGCAGATCGACCACCGCATAAGCGGGCGGCTTTTCAGCGACGGCGGCGAGGCCATCGGCGACCGAGCCGGCGATGCGGACATCAAAACCGCGCCGCGCCATGGCGCGCTCGAGGCGCTGCAGAAACGCCACGTCGTCGTCAACGAGAAGCAGGCTGGGGTCGGTGGCCAGAAGTTCTTCGATTGTACTCATGGGTTTCATTTAAGGGGTTGCCGAAGAAAGGTCAAAATGTGTCGCTGTCGCAGGCCGGTTAAGCGTTAGCCTCCACGGCACTCCTCGGCCAGACGATGCGCACGCGCGCATGGCCGTCGCTGGCAATATTCTCGAAGGCCAGCCGTGCGCCGGTGCGTTCGAGGAGGGTCTTGGCGATGAACACGCCCAGCCCCAGGCCGCCAGGTTTATTGGCATCGGGGCCCTGAGGGTCGCGCGGGCGGCTGGTGAGATAGGGCTCGCCCAGGCGCGCGATCAGCTCGGGCGCGAAACCGGGGCCGTCATCGGTGATCGACACCGAAATAGCCTCGCGATCCCAGGCCGCCTCGATGCGCACAGAGCTGCGGGCGAAATCGGAGGCATTCTCGATGAGATTGCCCAGGCCATAGAGCAGGCCAACGCTGCGCTGGAACACCGGCGCCTCGCCGGCGGCGCGCTCGTAGTAGAACAGGATGGCCTTGCCGCGCCCTTCATGCGGACGGGCGACTTCGGCCAAGAGGTCCGTCAGCGGCACGGCGGCAAAGGGGTCGCCACCATCGCTGCCGAGATTGCGCAGCTTGGCCAGGATGGCGCGGCAGCGCGCCGCCTGCTCGATGATCAGTTCGACATCGTCGGCCAGATCGCTGCCTGGCTCGGCCTCGCTGCGCATTTCCTTGGCGGCGAGAGCAATGGTGGACAGCGGCGTGCCCAATTCGTGGGCGGCGGCGGCTGCGAGGCCGTCGAGCGCCGAGAGCTGTTCCTTGCGCGACAGCGCCAATTCGGTGGCGGCCAAGGCATCGGCGATCTGGCGGGCGTCATGGGCCACGCGATTGGTATAGGCAGAGATGAAAACCACGCCGCAGACGATCGAGACCCAGATGCCGATGACATAGATGCGGTTGAACACCAGTCGCTCGCTTGGGTCCCAGGGCAGCGGCAGATGCCAGACCGCCAGGGCCGAGGCGATGATGGCGGCGAGCAGCGCGATAAAGAAGGTGGCGCGCTGCGGCAGCGTCGTCGCCGAGACCGAAACCGGCGCCAGCAGCAGCAGCGAGAACGGATTCTGCAGCCCCCCGGTCAGCGCCAACAAGCCGCCGAGCTGGCAGAGGTCGAAGGCCACCTGGCAGGCCGCGAACAGTGATGACGGCCGATGGCCGACGCCGAAGCGGACCACCAGCCAGATATTGAGCGCCGCCGACAGCGCGATGAGCACGAAGCACTCGACCAGCGGCAGCGGAAAGCCGAGGCCGAATTGCACGAACAACACGCCAATGGTCTGTCCGGCCACGGCCAGCCAGCGCAGAAGGACCAGGGTTTGCTGACGCAAAGGCCGCCAGGTGGAGGGCAAAGGCAGGCCATCGGCCTGAATCATGGTCATGCAATGGCCCTCCAAGGGCGGATTCGGGCGACGCTATGGGGATCACGGTGTTTCATTTCAAGGCCAAAAAACCATAGGCACAGCATTGATCCCACCCCAGCGCGGGCCACGTATTGCTCATCGTGACTGGGAGAATGAAACCGAAATGACCACAGCAATCATCAAACCTCAATGGTCTCCACTGACCATCGCCCTCATGGTTCTGGGCTTTATCCTGTTCTGGCCCCTGGGCCTCGCCATGCTCGCCTACATTATCTGGGGCGAAAAATTCGGCGGCTCGCCCGAAAAGGCGCAAGCCTATTTCAACAAGGGCAAGGCCTGGTGCACCTCCAACAAGCATCAGCACCGCGGCTGGAACAACAACCGGAGTTACGGCATGAGCTCGAGTGGCAATGCAGCCTTTGACGACTACCGCGCCGAACAGCTCAAGCGCCTCGAAGAAGAACGCGCTCGCCTCGACGCCGAGATCGACGCCTTCCACGAATACATGGCCAACCTCAACAAAGCCAAGGATCGGGAAGAATTCGATCGCTTCATGAATGAACGCCGCGGTTCGCGCCAGGGCTACACCGAGCCCAAGCCCGACAATGGCGACCAGAACAACAATGGCTGGGGCAACAATAACGGCTAAGCCCCGGCCAAGCGTCTCCCTCCTGAAGCCGGTCGTTCCCAACGACTGAACTGGCGCCCCGCAAGGGGCGCCGTTTTTTTGTTGGGATGACTCCTACACCACGATGTCATCCCGGCGAAGGCCGGGATCCATCCTGAGGTCCTTCCACGTCCACGGCAGGCCAAGTCATCTCAGGATGGATTCCGGCCTTCGCCGGAATGACCCGGTGGGTGGGGAGTCATCGTCGCAAAATCCCGCTACAATCCCCCGGCGATTCCCCGAGACCCCATGAACCTGTTCTTCCGCGCCAAAGCCAAAATTCCGGCCAGCACCACGATCGAGATCGACGGCGCGCCGGTGACCGTGACCGTCCGGGTCAATGCGCGGGCGCGGAGCTATCGGCTATCGATCCCCCATAGCGGCGGGCCGCTACTGAGCTTGCCGCCGCATGGCAAATGGGCCGAGGCGGAGGCATTCCTGCACCGGCATCACAACTGGCTGGCAGCGCGGCTCAAGCGGGCACCGGAGGCGGCGACGTTTGGTGATGGCGGGGTGGTGCCGCTACGCGGGGTCGATCATCGCATCATCGGCACGGGCAAGCTGCGCGGCCGCGTGGAAGTGGCCGAGGATGACGGCGAGGCGGTGCTGCTGGTGCCGGGCGATCCCCAGCATCAGGCGCGGCGGCTGACCGATTGGCTCAAGGACGAGGCCCAGGCGGACCTGGTGGCGCGCACGGCGATCCACGCGGCACGGCTGGGGGTCACGGTCAAATCGGTCAAGATGCGCAGTCAGGCGAGCCGTTGGGGTTCGTGCTCGTCATCGGGCAGTATCAATTACAACTGGCGGCTGGTGCTGGCGCCGCCCTTCGTGCTCGACTATGTCGCGGCCCATGAAGTGGCGCACCTGGTCGAGAT
>NZ_JAIVFR010000133.1 GCF_020829685.1 Nostoc sp. CHAB 5715
CGCTGCCCGCTCGCCGTCCTTGGCGACGAGGAGCTCGCCAAAGCGGATGGCGAGCTTGTCGCGGTCGGCCGGCTCGCCGGCCTTGCCCACCGCCATGACCACCCGGCCCCAATTGGCGTCTTCACCGGCAATGGCGGTCTTGACCAGCGGGGAATCGGCGATCGATTTGGCAATGCGGAAGGCGCTGGCGTCGGAGGTTGCGCCCTCGACATGGATCGATACCTGCTTGGTCGCTCCCTCGCCGTCGCGCACCACCTGGATGGCAAGATCGAACAGCACATCCTTCAGCGCTTCACCGAAGGTCTCGGCGCGCGGATCGTCGAGGCTGTCGATCGCCTCGACCCGCGCTTTGCCGGTAGCAAAGGCCAGCAACGTATCGGATGTGGAGGTGTCGCTGTCGACAGTGATGGCGTTGAAGCTGGTCTGTACATGGCGCGCCAGCAAGGCCTGCAGCACCGGCGCCGCGATCGGCATGTCGGTGACGACGAAACTCAGCATGGTGGCCATGTCGGGGGCGATCATGCCCGATCCCTTGGCGATGCCGTTGATCTTCACTTCCACGCCATCGATCTCGAGGATGGCGCCTGAAAGCTTGGGGAAGGTATCGGTGGTCATGATGGCCTTGGCCGGATCCATCCACGGACCATCATTGAGACGCGTCGCCATGGTGTCGAGCACACCAGCGAACTTGTCGGCATTGAGCGGTTCGCCGATGACGCCGGTCGAGGCCAGGAAGACTTCGGACGGCGCGCAGCCCAGGGCCTTGGCGGCATAGTCAGCCGTCAGCGCCACGCTTTCCTTGCCCTTGGCGCCGGTAAAGGCATTGGCATTGCCCGAATTGACCACCAGCCCGCGCGCCACACCACCCGGCAGGTTGGCCTTGCACCAGTCCACCGCCGCCGAGGAGCACTTGGATTTGGTCAGCACGCCCGCTGCGGTCGTCCCCTCGTCGAACGCCATCAGCAGCACGTCGGTGCGGTTCTTGTACTTGATTCCGGCCTCAGCGGTGGCGAAGCGTACCCCGGATATGGCCGGTAGATCCGGGTAGGATTTGGGAGCGAGCGGGGAAACCGGGTGGGCCATGTGCCGAGCCTTCTGGAGCAGACGAATTCGGCCTCCGGTGTGCCCGAAACATAAGGCATTCGCAAGACTTCGAGCCGTCCCGCAGGGCAAAACGCTCCGGTGGAGCATTTTGAGGCGAGAAGGCCATGAGCGCTACGCGCGAATGGCAGAGCCGTACGCCTGACGCGTCAGCCGGCCCGGCGGCCACCGAACCGCGAGCGCAGCGCCACCGCGACCCCGGCCAACCCGATAACCGCCATGCCGACGAAACCCAGCCCATCCGGCAGCTGGCCGAAGACCAGCCAGCCCAGTATGCCCGCCCACAGCAGATGCAGATAACCCATCGGCGCCAGCAGCGACGCCTCGGCATAGCGGTTGGCGGCGGTGAAGCAGAAATGCCCGAGGCCAGCCGTCAACCCGAGGCTGACGAACAGCGCGATCTCGAACGGGCTTGGCACCGCGTTAAACCAGAACCACGGCATGGCCAGCCCGAAACAGATGGCGCCCACCAGCGCCGAATAGAACAGCAGCGCCAGTGTCTTCTCGCTGCGCGCCAGAACGCGCGACAGCAGGTAATAGGTGACGGTGACCCCCACATTGCACAAGGCGAAGGTCACCCCGGCCGGATCGAGCCCGCCGCCGGGCCGGGCGATCAGCACCACGCCGGCAAAGCCGCCCAACGCCGCCAGCCAACCGATGAGGCCGATCTGCTCGCCGAGGATCGGTCGCGCCAGCACCACCACCAATATGGGCGAGAGATAGATGATGGAGACAGTCTCGGCGATCGGCATGCGTTGCAGCGCCAGCCCGGCGAACAGCGTCGCCACGACCAGGCAGAGCGACCGCACCAAAACCAGTCCGGTGCGCCGTGTCGTCACCAGCTCCGGCCCCCGCGTCGGACCGAGCAGCGCAAGCATCAGCAGCGCATGGACGATGTAGCGGATGGCCGCCACCAGCGGCACATCATGGGTGGCAACGAGATACTTGTTAGTGGCGTCATTGGTAGCGAACAGCATGGTCGCGGCGATGGCCAGCCCGATGCCGAGCAGGGGCCGGTGTTCCGTCAGGCTCACCGGGGGCTTGGCCGCACTGTCCACTTCGGCGCTGACGTCGGCAACCGCCTGTTCACTCATCGTCGTCTCCTCGCAGCCCGGCGCCATCGTCGGCGCGCCATCCTATAGAGCGGCCGCAAGGCCGATTAGCCCGCCGACGGCGCATGGGTCCATGAACACCATTCATCAATAGCTTGCACCCTCAAACAGGGTTTCGCCGGACCGGCGCATTTGCTATCCACGAGCCCGTGGTCTCGTAGCTCAGCAGGATAGAGCACCGGATTCCTAATCCGGGGGTCATGGGTTCGAATCCCGTCGAGATCACCACCCTAAGTCTGCCAAAGCAGATGAGATCGGCCAGAGCCATGCGGTTCGGATTTCAAACCACGATCATCGATTGGCGCGGCCCGGCACCATTCTTTTTTGCGCCCATCCCTGACCAGCACATCGCCGCGATAGCCGACGCCGCCAAACGCGTCACCTATGGTTGGGGCATGATCCCGGTGGATGCCACGATAATGGGGGTCGATTTCATCACCTCGCTCTACCCCAAGGATGGCGGCTATCTGCTGCCCATCAAGGACGCGGTGCGCAAGAAATGCGAGCTCACAGTCGGCGACGTGGTTGATGTCGAGCTGACAATTCGCCCGCGGAACCGATAGAATTCGGGCTTTCTCGACGATGTGATGGCCGGCTAACGCCCCGTTAAGCCAAAAGCAGGCTCCTGGCGCTATGGAAGGGCAACACCATCTTTTGGCCTTGCTGGCCCCCTACTCGGCCAACACCTTTCTTCGATCAGGATTTGCTTCATGACCGCTTTGCGCCTCTCCAAGCCGGCCATTCTGCCGCTCGCCGCCATTCTCGCCGGGCTTGCCATTTCTGCCTGCAGCATGGGTGGCGGCAGCAGCGCCGGCATAGCATTGGCGCCGGGACTTTCGGCTCGCATGGACCAGCCGGGCGCCAGCCTCGACAAGGCGCAGGCCATCGCCATCATCAATGCCTATCGCGCTACCAACGGCCTGCCGGCCCTGACTCCAGATCCGGCCCTCGACGGCACCGCCCAGGTGCTGGCCAACCAATATGCCCAGACCGGCACGCCGCCTAAGACGCCGCAGGACCTTGTGGTCATGAAGCTGAGTGCAGGCTACGCCACCTTCGCCGAGACCTTCTCGGGCTGGCGCAACAATCCGGCCGACGCCGCCGGCCTCAAGGCCAACGCCACCAAGGCCGGTGTGGCCGTCGCGTTTAACCAGAGCTCGGCTTATGGCGTGCATTGGGTGCTCGTCCTTGACCAATGAGGTCATCGACGCGCGTGGCCTCAAATGCCCGCTGCCGGTATTAAAGATGGAAAAGCGCCTGGCGGCCCTGCCGCCGGGTACCACACTGATCGTGCTGGCCACCGATCCCATGGCCAAGATCGATATTCCGCTGCATTGCCGGCAGCAGGGACATGATTGCGCCGTCACCACCGAAGGCGACGTGTTGCGCTTCACGATCGAGAAGCACTAGCGCCTAGAGATTAGCCGGGCGCGGCCGCGGATATGGGACGCCGACACCCACCGACGCCGGCAGGCCGGGCCGCAGGTCCCCGCCCAACGACGCTTCTGTGGTCGGCACCGCGAAGACCGGCACATGCGGCGGCCGTGGACGTGGCAAGGCAACACCAGTGGCAAGCCGGCCGAGATCGGTGGCCACATAGCTGCTGGGCACCACCGTGTCATTGAGATAGCTGGGCTGGCCTTCCAGCCCCATCGGGAACGCCGCTTCCTGCGCCGCGACGTAGGTCTTGGCATCCTTGCCGCAAATCAGCGGTCGCATATCGACCGGCGCCGCGCCTGCATTGTTGGGCACATTAAGGATGGTCTGCCCGCTTGGCCGCGCGGCGCCCGAAAGACCCTTGAGAACCAGCTCGGCCGTGCGCTCATTGCGCTCACGGCCCGAGGATGCCCCAAGGATCACGGCCATCATGCGGCGGCCATTGCGTTCGACCGTTGCCACCATGTTAAGCCCGGAAGCGCAGACGAAACCGGTCTTCATGCCGGTCGTCCCGGAGAAGGTGGTCAGCAGCTTGTTTTCGGACTCGAGCCGCTTCTTGCCCAGCACCACCGCTTCGGTGCCGAAAATCGGCAGATACTGTGGAAAGCTCTGACGGATATAGAGCGACAGCACCGCCAGATCGCGCGCCGAAGTCACCTGGGCCGGATTGTGCAGCCCATTGGGATTGGCGTAATGGGTGGCCGACAACCCCATCCGGGCCGCCGTCTCGTTCATCATCGCCACGAAGCTCGCTTCGTCGCCGGCGATCGTTTCTGCGATGGCCATGGAAACGTCGTTGGCCGACTTGACCAGCATCAGATAGAGCGCGTCCTTGAGCGTCACGGCGCTGCCGACGGCGAGGCCGGACTTGGACGGAGCCTCGTTGAACGCCTTGCGCGAAATGGTCACCGGCGTCTCGAGAGTGATTGCGCCTTCGGCGATCTTTTCGAACACCACATAGGCCGTCATCAGCTTGGTCAACGATGCCGGGTGCCAGGGCTGGCCGGCTTCCTGCGCATAGAGCACGTCGAAATTGTCCATATCCACCAGCAGCATTGGATTGGCGCGGGCGGGCGCCAGGCTGACAAGGGCGAGGAATGCGACGAGCAAAAGACGGCGGACAAGCAGCAAGAGTGGACGGCTCCGGACTATTGGGAAGGCGGCTTCTCTTACCAGCGCCGTCGCCCGACCTCAATGGACGCAAGGTCACACTGACAGGCTTTTGAAGGCGACGGACGTGCGGAAGCGCCGCCTGACGTGCGGTTATCGCGTCGTCCAGTGTTCGCTCATGAGTAGAGCGATGGTGGCGAGGCATCTGCCTCGATGGATAGTTTGTGTTGAGGCAGCTGCCTCGCCACCATGCCGGGATATCTAACGGGTCCGGGTTCAGGCGCTACCAGTCTTGCAGGCGCGGCTGCCGAATTTCCCCCGCACAAGGAAGGCGACCCCTCCTCCTCCGGCTATCCCCACGACCATCACTCGTCATGACTGGGCTCTGACGTGGGCAACGGGGGGAGTATGGCACGAGGTGTTGCGGCGGGGATAAGCGGGATAGACACGCCACATTCTCCAGGGCCCTGAAGTACTATGGCCCGCAGCTTAGCTCAGGTCGGGCAGGCCAAGGCTGGTGCGCCAGCGATGAAACAGAGTGCGCCGCGGCTCCGGCAGTCTCGCCTCGAGCACGTCGAGGCTGTCGATGCGTTCGATACGGAAGCGGCGCCAGTCCTGCCGCAGCGTGCACCAGGCCACCAGCACCTGCCGGTTCTCGTAGTAACCCAGCGCCAGCGGATAGATGGTGCGACCGGTGGGGGCGCCTTCGGCATCGCGATAGCGGATATTGACCTGCTGCTCCCCACGCAGGGCACGCCGAAGCTGGCCCAGGCGAAAATCGTCGCCGCCGACGCTGCGGGGCATGACGAAGAGGCCGACCGCATCCATGTCCTGCCGGCGCTCTGGCGACAGGACCGCCGCGAGCTTGGCGCTGGCATCGCGCGCGGTGGCGCTCATCTCGCCATCGGGCCCATAGATGAGCGTTCGCAGGCCCAACACCACCGCTTCGACCTCTTCCTCGGTGAACATCAGCGGCGGCAGGAAGTAATCGGCGCGGAGCTGGAATCCGAGCCCTGCCTCGCCGTCGATAGCCGCCCCCATCGATTTGAGCGTATCGATATCGCGATAGAGCGAGCGCAACGACACGCCGGTTTCATCGGCCAGCACCTGCCCGGTAACCGGCCGGCGCCGCCGGCGCAACGCCTGCATCAGGGCAAGCAGTCGTTCGCTTCGTTTGGCCATGAAAGTGGGGCGTCCGCTGCTGACAAAAACTGGTGGGTTCGGCGTTTAGCTTCGGGTCATCAGAAGCAAAGGAGACGCCAAATGACAACCATCGTTACCATCCTTACCGACGGTTATGCCGACTGGGAAACGGCCCTGCTCAATGCTGGCGCCCGCGAATATTACCAGATCGACACCCGCTTCGCGACGCCGGGCGGCAAGCCGGTAACCTCGGCCGGCGGCCTCAAGGTGATGCCCGACATGGCCGTCGAAGATATCGATCCAAACGCCATTGACGCGCTCGTGGTCAATGGTGGCACCATCTGGAGCAAGCCGCATGCGCCCGATATCAGTGCAACTTTGATTGCCGCGCAGGCGGCCGGCAAGACGGTGGCCGGCATTTGCGACGGCACGTTGACACTGGCCAAAGCGGGCCTGCTCGACCACGTCGATCATACCTCCAACTCCGCGGAAAATCTGCCGCCGACGGGCTACCAGGGCGCAGGCCGGTACAAGGACCAGCCCAATGCGGTGGTAGACGGCAAGATCGTCACCGCACCAGGCACGGCGCCCGTCAGCTTCATGAGCGGCGTGATGGAGACGCTCGGCCTGCGCGACGGTAACCTCGACTACTATCTCGGCATGTACGGCGCCGAGCATAAGGCGGTGTGAGGCGCGATCTAATTCCCTCCCCTTGATGGGGAGGGTTAGGATGGGGTGGGGCCGAGAGTGTTGAGCGCATGACTCACCCCCACCCTTGATCCCTCGCCGCAAGGGGGAGGGAAAGACGACTGCGGCACTTAGACTGGCAGCATCAGCGTCGTCTTGCGGTGCACCTGGGCACTGAGCGGCAAATCCACCGACGACAGGCCAACCTGCAGCGTGAAACTGCCATTCTCCACCAACCAATGCCGCGATCGTTCGCCGTAGAAAGCGAATGATCGCGCATCGAGCGGCAGCGTGATCTGGCGGGTTTCACCGGCCTTGAGCCGCACCTTGCTGAATGCCTTGAGTTCCTTGTGCGGACGCGGCACGGATGCGACATCATCGGACACATAGAGCTGCACGACCGTCGCGCCATCACGGGCGCCGATATTGGTGACAGTCACACCGACCATCACATTCCCATCGGCCTCGAATTCGGCATCGTCGACGGTGAGGCCGCTCACCGCGAAGCTGGTATAGCCAAGCCCGAAGCCGAAGGGGAAGAGCGGCGCAATGCCGACCTTGTCATAGTGCCGGTAGCCGATGAACACGCCCTCCTCGTAGCGCACCTTGCCATCGAGACCGGGATAGACCTCCCGATCCTGGCTATGAGCCGGATTGTCACTCCATTTGACCGGAAAACTCTGCGGCAGGCGGCCGGATGGTTCGGCGGCACCAGTCAGCACATCGGCAATGGCATTGCCCGCCTCCTGCCCCGGATACCAGGCTTCGAGCAGGGCCGCGACCGAACCGATCCACGGCATTTCCACCGGCCCGCCGGTCTGCAGCACCACGATGGTGTTTGGATTGGCATTGGCGATGGCGGCGACGAGCTCGTTCTGCCGCCCCGGCAGCACGATCGAGGGCAGATCGCTGCCTTCGGTATCCCACTCGCCATTGCGGCCGACGAAGACGATGGCCGTATCGGCGTTTCTGGCGGCAATCACCGCATCGGCAATCGCCTGATTGCCCAGCGGCAGGCCGATGCCGGCCGCGAAAGCGGCCAGGCCCAGGGTAGCGAAATCCTTGGTGGCAAACTCGATCACGACAGCATGGGCGCGTCCGGCTTCGAGGCTGACCGTGCCAACCACCTCATCGCAACCCTCCTCGAAGAAGGTCCGGCCCTTGGTCCAGTTCGTCCACGCATCGGCGATCAGTTTGCCGTCGACAAAGACCTTGGCAAAGCCGGCCGAATAGACGCCCACCCGGTGCTCGCCGCTGGTTTGCGGCGTGAAGGTCCCGCTGATGCGCGCCGAAAAATGCAGGGGATCGACCTTGCCCTCCGCGATATGGCCGATCCAGAACGCCTGCGCTTCCTCCTGCGTGGCGACGTGAACCGGCTCGCCTTCAAGCTTTTCGTTGGCAAAATACTCGACCTTGAACGCTCCGCGCAGCACCGGCTCGAACCGGTGATTGGTGCAGCCCGGTGCGTAACTGAGACGATCTTCGCCCAAGGCCGCGACCAGCCCTTCCCAGGGCGAGATGCGGTAATGCGCGTTGAGCTGGGCACTGCCGCCGCCCATGATCTGGGCGATCTTCGCGTTGGGACCGATGACGGCAATGCTGCCATCGCCCCTGAGCGGCAGGGTGCCATTGTTCTTGAGCAGCACGGCCGCTTCGGCACCAGCCCGCCGGATCAGCGCCCGATGCTCGGGACGGTCATCGGCAGCTTCGGCGAACGGCCTGACATCATCGAGCGAACCGACTCGCTCCATCAGCCGCAGCATGGCCACGACGCGCCGGCGCAAAGTGGCCTCGCTCACCGCGCCCGATTGCACCGCCTCAACAAGCCTTTGCCCGCGATCGCGCGGCGGCCCCGGCATTTCGAGGTCGAGCCCGGCATTGACGGTTTCGGCCGTCGAATGCGAGCCGAACCAGTCGGACATGACGATGCCGTCATAACCCCACTCCTTGCGCAACACGTCGGTCAGCAGCCAATTGTGCTCGGAGGTGAAGGTGCCGTTGAGCCGATTATAGGAACTCATCACGCCCCAGGTATTGGCCTTCTTCACCGCCCATTCGAAAGGGATGAGATAGACTTCGCGCAGGGTCCGCTCGTCGATCTGGCTCGATATCGTCGTCCGCTCGATCTCCGATTCATTGCCGGCAAAATGCTTGATGGTCGCGCCGACCCCTTGCCCCTGCAGGCCCACGATATAGGCGACGGCCAGCTCACCCGAGAGGATCGGGTCTTCCGAATAGCACTCGAAATTGCGCCCATTGGTGACCGAGCGATGGATATTGACCGTCGGCGCCAGCAGCATATGGGCGTTCTTGGATTTGACCTCGTCGGCGAGCGCCGCGCCGATCTCCTGCACTAGTGCTACGTTCCAGGTCGCGCCCAGCGCTATCCCGACCGGGACGCTGGCCGACTTGACCCCGCCAATCAGCGAGCCGCCGCCGCGCGCGCCATTGGGACCATCGGTGACCCGCAGCTTGCCGATGCCCAGTCGCGGAATGGCCGGCACCGACCAAAAATCCTCCCCGGACAGGATCGCCACCTTTTCGTCCAGCGTCATCTGGTCGGCAAGCTGTTCGATGCGGTCGGACACGGCAGGCTCCTCGCGAAGGTCACTGGCCCCATACAAAGACAGCCCCGGCACGGGGGCTGTCAATTCAGTCGGCGACGATTGGAGCGAAAGTCAGCGCGGGCTGATCGGCGCCTTGCGGGTGCGGCCCCACAGCACGAACAGCGACAAAGCCAGCAGGACGAGGTTCATCGGCAGCGACATGGCCGTCTCGCCGAGCCAGGCATGCACACCTATCGCCAGCACCTGGATAACGGCAAAGCCCAGGGCGGCGAGCGGGGTGAGACCGGGCAAGATGCGCGTCAGGGCCGGGAGGATCATGCCGAGGGCGCCGGCAATCTCGACCAGGCCGATAAACCGCACCAACAGCTCCGGGCTCACATTGACCCAGTTCATCATGGCGCCGAGCGCCTCGATCGGCTGGAACAGCTTCATGATGCCCGCGCCACCAAAGGCCACCGCCAGCAATATCTGCGCCACCCACAATCCGATCGACCACCAATTCCGGCCGGTTGCGCTACCCGTCACGTCAACCATGTCCAACCCCGCATTTGCCGATGCGACAATCGCACCCTAGGCACAGAAGAGAACCATGTTTATATTAGTGCCTCGGTTCCCCTCACAAGAAGGCACAGCAATGTCACTGCAGGACACCTCGAAATCGGCCAATTGCCTCGCGATGTCCGATGTCCTCAACCGCATTGGCGACAAGTGGAGCGTCATGGTGGTGGGCATGCTCGGCCGCAGCGGCACGTTGCGCTTCAATGAGCTCAAGCGCCTGATCAACGGCGTGTCCCAGCGCATGCTGACGCTGACGCTGCGCAACCTGGAACGCGATGGCCTCGTGACTCGCACCATCTATCCCGAGGTACCGCCGCGCGTTGAATATAGCCTGACCGAACTCGGCAAGACCCTGCAGGGTCCCATCAGCGGCCTGTGGGATTGGGCGGGGGAAAATCACGGCTCGATCATCGACGCCCGCGCCATCTATGACGCCCGCGAGAATGCCGTGACGACAGCAGAGCCGCGCAAGGCCGCCTACACCCGCGGCGATTGACCAACGGATCGGCCCGGCCGGAACGGGCCCGATCCGCTGATCGCTGGACAGCCGCTTCCCGCTAGGACGCTTTGACTGAGGCGTCCGCAACCCGCGCCTCGCGGGTTGGTCTCGTATAGGACTGCGGCTGGGCCAGGATGCCGTAAAGCTCGGGACGGCGGACATTGAGCCAGCGCCGACCCTGGCTCATCGGCAGCAGATCGAGATCCAGATCGGCAATGACCATGGCATCCGCCGAGGAGAT
>NZ_JAIVFR010000134.1 GCF_020829685.1 Nostoc sp. CHAB 5715
GGAGCGCAAAAGCCGCTCCTGGGCCTCCTCCACGCTCGCCTTCGTCTCGTCATCGGTCTTCAAGAGCTCCTCGCGCCGGCGCACGTCGCGCTGGGCCTGCTCGAACGTCGCCTCGTTGCCCCGCAGGCGGGCCTCCTCCCCCCGCAGCTGCGCCTGGGCGCTCTCCAGCGAGGCCGCCAGGTCGCGCGAGTCGAGCTTCACCACCACGTCGTCCTTGCGGACGTGCTCGCCTTCGCGGAACGGCAGGTCGGTGATCCGCGCGATGACCTGCGCCGAGATCTGCACCTTCGTCTTGGGCTCGATGGAGCCGGGCGCATTGACCACTCGCGTGATGCTCCCCTTCGCCGCCGCCTCCAGCCGGACCTCCGTCGGCTTCTGCTGGAGCACCGAGTTCTTGAACCATTGCTCGGTGCCAGGGCTCTTGGAGATGAAATACCCCCCCACGCCGCAGACCAGCACGCTCGCCACGAACAGGATGATCAGCCATTTCAACACGCGCCTGTTCTCCGGAGAGAGGAAAGGGAAGTCTGTAGAGAGGCAAACCGCGACCGCTCCGCACCCCTGCTCAGGGTGCCTCTGGGTGGTTGTCCCGACCGCTTTCACACATGTCTCGCCACCACGCACGTACTTCGATGAGCAATAAGGATTGTTCGCCGATCGGTTTCGTTTTCACGATGGAATCGGATGCCGCGATCGTCCAGAGACTCATTCGCAACGACAGGGACCGCAAAAACAAAGCCGCGGCGACCGACGGTGCTTCCGTCGCTTCGCCGCGAGGTCTTCGCGAATGCCCAGGAGAGGATTTGAACCTCCATGCCCGTGAAGGCGCTACCACCTCAAGGTAGTGCGTCTGCCAATTTCGCCACCTGGGCGTTTGGGTGGGAGGGGAGGATACGCCCGCACTACCCGCGGAACAAGCGCCGGGCACCACCCGCCGAAATCCCCTTCGGCACGCCCCTATTCTTGTCTCCAGCTAGGACTAGACCTTCGCCGCCGGGCTCCCCCGGCCTGACCAATCGCAGAGTTGACCATGATGACCCATTCCGCCCCCGGCACACCCTCATCATCCCATGCCGACCACGCCTGGCGGCCCGTGCTGGAGCGCGTGAAGACGCTCGCCCACCAGTCCGAGCTCTTCGGCCGGGTTGAGTTCCTGGAAGGCGGTGCAATCCTGAGCTGCGAGGCGCCGGCCGCCGCGGCGCCGGCGTTCTACCGCGTCTTCGCGGAGAACGGCAAGCTCTGGGTTTCGCTGGTCACGCCGGACCGCTACCTCAGCCAGTCCGTCGAGCAGGACTTGGTGCACACTGGCGACAAGCTCGGCGACCTCATCCAGGATGAGCTGATCGACGTCGAGCATCCAGCCCCTTACCGGCCGGTGGTTGAGCACTTCCGCGATCCGATGAAGCTTTTCACTTTCCGCTCGGCAGTGCCGGCGTCCGACTTGACCGGAACGGTCGATGAGAATGCCCGGCGCGTGTGGCTGACGCTCAAGGCGTACCAGGCGTGCTTCGTCAACCTCGGCGACATCGAGGCCGATGACGACGAATGACGCCGGCGCGTCGGGTGATGTGCCGAGGCCCCGCGCTCCTTGCCTATATTCCGCGTCCGCCCCGCGTCTTGAACGTGTTTGGTCGCCGGCTGGTTCTCTCGGCCGAGGCGAGGCGGTCTTTGCTTGGAGCTCGCCATGCGCGTCGTCATGCTCGGGTGGGAGTTTCCACCTTTCATCTCCGGCGGTCTGGGCACCGCCTGCTACGGGCTGACCAAGGCGCTGGACGCCCGCGGCCATGAGATCATGTTCGTTCTCCCCCGCCCGGTGGACCGCAGCAAGACCAGCCACATCCGCCTGCTCTCTCCCGAAGGCGCGATCAATCCCGGCCCCGTCCGCATGAGCGACGGCACGCTGGTGCAGACCGGCACGGAGATCACCTCCGAGCGCGTGCATGTCGGCTCCTCCGGCACGCATGCATTTTCCCATGCCCGGTTCGTGGGCGTCCCCGCCGGCTTCGCGTCGCCCTACGGCGACGGCGGCCGGGTGGCCGGCAAGTTCCGCACCGTCCGCTCCACCCAGCCCGACGGCTCGGTGATCGAGACCGTCGAGGAAATCTCCTGGTCCGACGAGCACGATGAGGAGCTCACGCACGCGAAGGCGACCTTCGCCGTCGGCTCCTCGGGTGCCGGCGCGCACTACCGGGGCGACCTGGTCGCCGAGAGCGAGCGGTACGCCCGCCTGGTGGTCGCCCTGGCCCGCAGCGAATCCTTCGACGCCGTGCACGCGCATGACTGGCTCACCTTCCCCGCGGGCCAGGCCCTGGCCCGCGTCACCGGCAAGCCGCTGATCGTCCACGTCCACAGCACGGAGTTCGACCGCTCGGGCGACAATGTCCACCAGCGGGTGTACGACATCGAACGAAGGGGCATGATGGCCGCCATGCGCGTCATCGCCGTGAGCGAGCTGACCAAGAGCATCTGCGTCCGCCGCTACGGCATCCCGGCCGACCGGGTCGACGTCGTCTACAACGGCATCGACGCCGAACACCAGGCTCCCCCGGGCTCGGACATCCGCTCCAAGGACAAGATCGTGCTCTTCCTGGGCAGGATCACCATGCAGAAGGGGCCGGAGTACTTCATCGCCGCCGCCCGGCGCGTGCTCGAAAAGGTTCCCGACGCCAAGTTCATCATGGCCGGCTCCGGCGACATGGAGCTGAGGATGATCGAGCTGGCCGCCCACTACGGCATCGGCCACCGCGTGCTCTTCACCGGCTTCCTGCGGGGCGGCGACGTCGACCGCATCTACTCCATGGCCGACTGCTACGTCATGCCCAGCGTCTCGGAGCCCTTCGGCATCGCCCCGCTGGAGGCCATGCGCAGCGACGTGCCGGTGATCATCAGCAAGCAGTCGGGGGTCAGCGAGGTGCTCACCCACGCCCTGAAGGTGGACTTCTGGGACATCGACGAGATGGCCAACAAGATCGTCGCCGTCCTCCGCCACCCGCCTTTGAGCCAGACCCTCCGCGAGCACGGCAACTTCGAGATCAAGCGCCTGACCTGGGAAGGCGCCGCCAAGGCGTGCGAGCGGACCTACGAACAGGCCGCAGCCGGCCAAGCGGCCCTGATGATCGGCTGATGCGCCGTTTCTGAAGCGTGCGCCGACCAGAGCGGCATGAATAAAGGCCCCGGTCATGCCGACCGAGGCCTTTCATTGGCGTTGTTATAACTTGACGGCGCGACTCAGTTGCCGCCGACGATCACCGGACGCTGGCTCGGCGGAAGCGACTCAGCCTGCTTGAGCGCGGCTTCGTCGCGGATGCGTGCCTTCTCGTATTCCTTTTGCTCCGCCGCCTGCTCCTGGGGAGTCTTGTTCGGCGGAGGGGCGTCGCTGCCGAACAGGTTGATCACCCCCGCCTGCTGGAGCAGCATCACGCCCGCAACCAGGAAACACGCCACGATGATGCCGATCTTGACGCCTTGATTGCTGGTGCTCCCCTTCCCCTTCCCCTTCCCCGCATCCTTCGACGACTTGCCCGACTTCTTGTCCATCTGCTTGTCGAAGTTCAGACCCTCGGTGAGACTGCCCATGTAAGCCCCTTTCAAAGTCGCCACCCGATTGCTCTACGAAACACGCACGCGGGGTGATTACGAGAGTTTACCCTACGTCCCGCTTCTGGAACAGCAAGATCGCCAGGGAAAGAAACAGCACGATCTGGGTCGCGGCATAGATGCACAGCATCGCCAGATGCCCCACCGGGATGAGCTGGTTCTGCGTGACGGCATCCAGCAGCCAGAAGAACTGAAGATTGGGGATGACGCCCCAGATTGCCAGGGCCCAGGGGTTGACCTTGGTCCGCCGGTCAAAGAGATAATCATCCTGCTGAGGAGGGCGGGAAATCCGAACTCCCGTGCCGCCGATGTTCTTCAGGGTGAGCTTCAGCTCCCCCACGTTCCACGCCGTCACAACCAGCGCCGGAGGCGTGCCCTGCCGGAGCATCGCCTCGCCGCCATTGCCCCCCGGGGGCGGGGCGTACGGCTCGAAGTCCGCGTGGCTCATCGTCGAGCCGTTGGGGATCGGCCCGTACCAGAGCGACTGACCGACATTCAAGGCCCTTACGGGGGCGGATCGCAGCGTCAGAATGTACTCATCCCCGGACTCCGCAAACGCGCGGAACCTTTCCCGCTCCGGGTCGGCCAGCCGCACCCTGGCCAGCGGCTTGTTGTCATACGCCCGCTGCCCCACGAGAAAACTGGACATGAGCCCCAGCAGCATGGCCCCGAGGCAGGTCACGATCGTCATGACCTGGCCAAGGCGGGTCGACGCCGCCACCGCGATCGCCGCCATCACCCAGAGCGAGAGCAGCACGGTCAGGCACGCGATGGCCACCTGCGGCTTGAAGTCCTTCAGCAGCGATTGCAGCTCCCACTTCTTGCTGAACATCATCACCAGCACGAAAGCGATCGCCATCAGCGGCAGCAGGAGAAGCGACGCCGTCTGCGTGAAATGCCACCCGTAGAAGAAGTTCCCCCACACCGCCACGAACAGCGAGATGCCCAGCGCCGAAAGGGCGAAGACCAGCACCGGCGCATCCAGGTCCTGCCCCGCCGTCGTCATGACGCCGTGCCGGAGGCCCAGCCAGACGAACAGCACCATCTGGATCACGGCGACCGTGATCGCCCCCGCCGCCCCGAGGTATTTGCCCAGGACCACGACAAACCGCGCAACCGGCTTGGAGACGACCGTCAGGACCGTCTTGTTCTCGATCTCCCGGCTGACGGCGCTGGTGGCGGTGAAAGCCCCCAGCAGCGTGCCGCACAGGAAGACCGTCGCCAGCGAAACGTCGAGCAGCAGCTTGTCGTCGCCGGAGACCTCTCCAACCTCCGACATGCCCATCGTGTACCCGGTCGACCACGTCGTCATCACGATCGCCGCTCCGGCGATCATCAGCAGGACGAAGTAGATGGGCTGGCGGACCGCTTCAATGAATGTCGTGCGCGCGATGGTCAGGGTTTGCGAAATCATGTGTATAAGCCGTCGGATGCGATCCCGATCCCCCCGCCCAGCCGACCCCATATGGGCGAACGCCGCACTCGGCAGACCTGCCGAGATGATGAGCCCCGCTCCCGAAGGCGTGGAGGATAGCGACAACGCCGCGCGGCATCCAACCCGTCCGCGCGGCGGAACGCCATCCGTACGGCAACGAGGGCCGGAAAGTTCCATCCCGGGCGCGAACCGGCACGTTTCTATTGCGTAAGGACCGTCCGGCCTGGCCGTCTTGCGCGCTCTTTGCGCCAAGCGGCCCTGACATCTTCCGCTTCTTCTGCAAGCACGACGCCTGATCTTTCGGCGTGGGTGGACAGATGCGGACAAAGATGCCAGAATAGCCCCCCGTCGTACGGGCTTGGACTCAGACGAGTTCGGCCCGAACGGCACATTGCCTGGGCCCAGGGAAGGGCTCAAGCGCATCCATGCAGGGTGCGCGACAGGCACATGCAGGCGGGCTCGGGGACGGGAG
Source organism: Nostoc sp. CHAB 5715 (assembly GCF_020829685.1). Lineage (GTDB taxonomy): Bacteria > Cyanobacteriota > Cyanobacteriia > Cyanobacteriales > Nostocaceae > Nostoc. The sequence goes on from NZ_JAIVFR010000134.1 coordinate 5,505, forward strand.
GCGGGGCGGCGGCTTTGTTCTGAAGCCGGCCGAGTCGAGGCGACGGATCGGGAGAGGTTCGGGCGGTGCGCGTTGCGCCCGGGCTTGAGGTACCCTCAGCGTTCCACGCGGGCATGACCACCCGCGAGTTTGATCGACGGACACGGAGCACGCATGAAAGCCGACTATCTCAGCTACGCCCGCGCGACGAGTGTGAGTCTTCTGGGCCTGGTGATCCAAGTGGTGCTGGGCGTCGGCCTCCTCATCTACTCCGTGCTGGGGCGCGACCATGCCGCCCAAAGCGGCGCGTACGCCATCCTGCTGGGCGCCATCGTGTGGATCGTCCTTGCGGTGGTGTATGACCAGCACCGCCGCGAGCGCATCGAGGCCCTGGAGCAGGAGCAGCTGGACGCCGCCAAGGAGGGCTCGGTCTTCTCCGCCTCGACCGAAGACCTCCGCGTCAACGCCCGCCGCCTGGCGTGGATGCACTCGTTCCTGGTCCCCGGCGTCTCCATCCTGCTTGCCGGCCTGCTGATCGCCTTGGCCTACTGGCGCATCACCGACGCCATGGGACGCATCGGCTACGACAAGGCCGGCGTCGATCTGTTCACCAAGCCCCCCCATCGCGGCTGGGCGATCGCCATCGGCCTGGGCCTGGGCATTGTCGGATTCATCTTCGCCCGCTTCGTCTCGGGAATGTCCAAGCAGAAGATGTGGGCGAACCTCCGCGGCGGCGCGGGCTACGCCGTCCTGGCGTCGCTCATCGGCATCGCCATCGCCATCGCCCACTTCGTGGACATGGCCAGCCGCGACGACGCGCTCCGCTACATCCAGATCATCATCCCGGCCCTGGCGGGTTTCCTCGGGGTTGAGATCGTCGTCAGCCTGCTGCTGAACCTTTACCGCCCGCGCAAGCCGGGCGAGATCCCCCGGTCGGCGTTCGACTCGCCGATCCTCGGCTTCGCCGCCTCCCCCGACCGGATCGCCAAGACCCTCGGCGGGGCCATCAGCTACCAGGTCGGCGTCGACGTCACGGGCACCTGGGCCTACAAGCTCGTCGCCCGGGCCGTCCTGCCGCTGCTGCTGCTGGGCGCGGCGGTCATGTGGATCATGACGTGCGTCACGGTCGTCGGCCCCACCGAGCGGGGCATCCGCGTGCGCAACGGGCTGGCGGTCGAGAACGTCGGCCCCGGCCTGCACTTCAAGCTCCCCTGGCCGTTCGAATCCATCGACCGCATGAACGCCTCGCTCCTGCAGGAAGTCGAGCTGGCCACCCCCGCGGCGGGGAACGAGATCCGCGCCCTGCTGTGGACCAACGACCACAAGGTCAAGGAAACCTACGCCCTGGTGCGGACGCAGCCTCGTGCATCCCGCATGGGCGTCGAACCCGCGCATGACGCCTCGCACGACTCGACGCAGACGCTGGAGATCGCGCTGGTGGCCGTGCGCGTGCCGCTGCGGTACCGCGTCAGCGACATCGAGAAGTTCGAGCGGTTCAACGCCCCCGCCACCCGCATCGACGCCCTGACCGCCCTGGCGCGGCGCGAACTGATGCTCGAACTTGCCCGCTACACGGACGACGAAGTCATCGGCCCCCGTCGCGCCGAAGCCGGCGAGGCGGTCCTGCAGCGCGTGCAGAAGGCGTTCGCCGACGCCGACACCGGCGTCGAGGTGCTCTTCGCCGGCATCGAAACCGTCCATCCCCAGCGCGAGGTCGCGCGCGAGTTCGAGAAGATCGTCGCCGCCGGGCGAGTCCGCGAGTCGCTCGTCGACGGCGGGCGGACCGACGCCATCGGCTCCCTCACCCGGGCTGTGGGCGACCTGGCACTTGCCCGCACGATCGTCGAGGAGCTTGAGGCCCGCAAGCAGATGCAGAATGCAGCCGCGGATGCCAAGGCCGTCGCCGAACAGACCACCAAGATCGAGACGCTCATCCTCCGCGCCGGCGGACGGGCGGGCGCCACCCTGGCCCAGGCTCGCGCGGACCGCTGGAACAAGCACATGACCCAGCGCGGCCAGGCGATGGCCTACGAGGGCCGGCTGGCGGCCTTCCGCGCCAACCCCAGCCTTTATAAGGCCACGTTGTACCTGGCCATGCTCCGCGACGAGCTGGCCCACGCCCGCGTCTATCTCGTTCCCGACGGCGCCGATGTGCGCGTGCGCATCAACGCCGAGGACCAGGGCTCGGGCGGCAACATCTTCTCCACCGGAGCGGCGGAGACGGGCAACAAGTAAGCATTCAGCATTCAGCATTCAGCACTCAGCACTCAGCACTCAGCACTCAGCACTCAGCACTCAGCACTCTCAGAATCATCCCGGAGCAGCCATGCAGAAGCTCTTGAAGTACCTCGTCGCGGGCCTGATCGTCCTGGCCATCCTGGCCTTCATGACCACGTATTCGGTCCGTTTCACCGAGAAAGCCGTGGTCACGACCTTCGGCAAGGCCGACCCCGACACGGTGCGCACCACGCCGGGCATGGGTTTCCGCTGGCCGTACCCGATCCAGAGCGTCGTCAAGTACGACACCCGGCCGCGCTTCGTCGAGGCCCTGCCGCAGACCGCCGCCACGCGCGACGAGCGCCAGATCATCGTCTCGGCCTTCATCAGCTGGCGCGTGAGCGACCCGCTGAAGTTCTACCAGCTTTACGGCGGCGGCTCCCGCCCCATCGAGCACCTGCGCATGGCGGACGACCAGCTCAAGGGCTCGCTCTCGGCGGCGATGGCCGCGATCAGCCAGTACCGCCTTGACGAACTCCTCAACGCCCGCGAGGGGAGCAAGCTCGCCGAGCTCGAAGAGAAGATCAAGGAAACGCTCATCAGCCGCACCTCCGCCGGCGGGGCGGGGGCGGCGCTGCAGGAAGGCGGCATCGAGCTGGTCCGGGTCGGCATCTTCAACATCCAGATGCCCGAATCGATCACGTCCAACGTCTTTGAGGCCATGAAGGCCGCACGCACTCGCATCGCCGCCGACGCCGTCAAGAAGGGCGAGGCCGAAGCCGAGTCCATCCGCACCAAGGCCGAGGCCGACAGCAAGACCATCATGGACTTCGTCCGCCAGCGCGCCGAGGCCATCCGCTCGCAGGGCGACCGCGAGGCCGCCGAGTACTTCGCCAAGATGCGCGAGGTGCCCGAGCTGGCCGTCTTCCTCAAGAGCCTGGAGCTCATGCGCGACGGCATCGGCCCCCAGACCACGCTCGTCTGGCCCTTCAGCGCTCCGGGCATGGGCGTGATGAATCCCACCACCGCCTTCGACACCCGAGGCGGGATCGTCCCGCAGATCTTCCCCGAACCGGCGCCCGCCGCTCCGCCCGCCTCCTCCACCCCGGCATCCCCCCCAGCGGGCAGGCCCGCCCGGTCGCCGCAGTGACGCGGCGTCGGCCAGAGCCCTCGCGCCCCTCTCCTTCGCTTGACGCTTTCGTTCCGCATTTCCCCCGCCTCGATCGCTGACAGGATCGACCCATGAGCCAGACCCCAGGCACGAATCCCAACCCGTCGGGGAACGAACCCGCCGCCAACCCCGCGATGATCCGCCGCCGCCCGGCGTCGGTGCAGCTCCGCGCCGGCGGCGCCGGCCAGGACGTCCAGTCGCTGATGGACCCGGCGAACCAGTCGCTGGCCGATGCGCTGAAGATCACCTACCGCATCATCCAGCTGGCGATGCTCGGGCTGGTCGTCGCGTACGCCGCCAGCGGCATGCAGTCGGTCAAGCTCACCGAGACGGGCGTGCGCGTCACGCTCGGCCAGGCGGATTCCGAGCCTCTCCCCCCGGGGTTCGCGTTCAGCCTCCCCACGCCCATGGGCGAGATCATCAAGGTCGACACCAGCGCCATCTCCCTGGACATGGAGCGGGCGTTCTTCCAGCAGGTCGCAGACGAGCACGCGCGGAAGGCCCCCAGCGAGCTGGAGAGCTTCGGCAAGGGCAAGCTCGACCCCCTCGTCGACGGCCACAACCTCACCGGCGACCTGGGGATCGCCCACTCGCGATGGCGCGTGCAGTACCAGCGCTCGGCGAGCCAGATCCTCAAGTATCTGGCCAACGTCAACCCCGCGGCCGAGGAGCGCATCGTCGCCCGGGCCGTCATGCGCGGCGTCGTGCTCGCCTCCAGCCAGGTCTCCATCGACGAGTTCCTCAAGTCGCAGCCCGACCCTCAGCGCAAGGGCCCGCTCCCTCTCGTCGAGTTCACCGCCAAGCAGTACGCCCAGCAGCTGCTGGACGACATGCAGACCGGGCTGGTGATCACCAACCTGGACATGGAGGCCCGCACGCCTCCGCTCTCGCTCCGCAAGGACTTCGCGCAGGTCGACGCCAGCACCCAGGACGCCCGGCGCGAGGCCGAGACCGCCGAGCAGGACCGCAGCACGAGGCTCACCTCCACTGCGGGAGACGCCGCTCCGTACCTCCTGACCCTCATCTCCCGCTTCGACGCACAGCTCGCCAAGGACGATCGCGCCGGCGCCGAGGCGACGCTCCAGACCATCAACGACATGATCGACGGGCGTGAGGTGCAGATCGACGGCGCGGCCGCACCGCGGCTCAAGGGCGCCGCGGCTGCGGCGATCTCCGACGCCGAGCAGTACCGCTCGGCGATCGTCAGCCGCGCCGCGGGCGATGCCCAGCTCTACGGCGCGAAGCTGGACATCTACAAGAGCAATCCCCGCCTGCTGGTCAGCGGAGAATGGCAGTCGGCCTTCAACACCATGATGGCCGGCGCCAGCAAGCCGATCGTCTGGTGGGTGCCCACCGGGCAGCCGGTGGACCTGTGGCTGAACACCAATCCGGAAGTCGCCAAGCAGCGGGCCATGAGCGAGATGCAGAACCGCACCCGCAGGATCAACGAGCAGGAGCAGAAGGAATACCAGAAGATGCGAACGAACGAGTTCTTCACCCCGACCAAGGAAATGCGCGAGTAAGAACCGCTCTCGCCACGCACGCCGGCAACACCGCGTGGATGGGAGAGGTCGTTCG